>SMWH01000027.1 GCA_004357005.1 Gammaproteobacteria bacterium | reverse complement strand
GGGCCACCCTGCCGCCGGTTGCCAGTTGGCCTATTGCCTGGATCACGGTATCGGCGGGGAGCGCGACACGGCGGCGGCGACCCGGGCCTGGCTCGAGATGAGTGAAGGGCCACCCGCGCAGCTTGCTCTCGCTTGGCGCTGCGAAACCGGCCGGGGCACGGCAAAGGATCCGGTTCGCGCGCTGGCGTGGTATCTGAAGGCGGCCGGAACCGGTCACCCTGTTGCTGATGCTGCTGTGGAGCATCTGGCATCCGAACTCAACACCCGGGCGAGAAGCGCTGCCGAAAAGATGGCCCAGGGCGAACTCGAGGTCGAGGTCACAAACGATGACCCCGGGCCCCGGCCGCTCGTTACAAGGACCTTGTCCTGGGCGCCGCGCGCCTTTGTGGTGCGTGGTTTCCTGGACCCGATGGAATGCGCGCATCTTATCAGCGCTGCCATGCCCCATTTGCGACCGTCAAAAGTGCTGCAACGTGGCAGCGGTGAGATCGTTTCCGATGAAGGGAGAACCAGCGGCGAGATGTCGTTCATGAACCCCCTGCGTGATGTCGTGGTTCACCACATCGAAGAGCGTCTTTCGAGCCTGGCCATGCTCCCGCTTGCTCACGGTGAACCGCTGGTGATGTTGCACTACGCCCCAGGTGATGAGTACCAGACCCACGTGGATTACTTCGACCCGTCCATTCCGGGTCGCCAAAAAGGTTTGGAGGCCGGCGGTCAACGCCTGATGACGATATTGACCTATCTCAATCAACCGACAGCCGGTGGTGAGACAGTTTTTCCCGAAGTGGATCTCACGGTCCCTCCCCGGGCGGGCACGGCGCTGATGTTTTTCAACACCCTGCCCAACGGTGAAATCGATCGCCTGTCCCGCCACGCGGGAGCGCCGGTACGCAGCGGCGAGAAGTGGCTGGCCACCCGCTGGTTCAGGGAGTTGCCCGTGGATCAGCGCCCGCCGCCAAAAGAGCCTCAGACTGCTGCGCCGGGCGGCTATAGCGCCTCGTTCAGGATCTGACCGCCGGGGGGGCCCATCGACATGGAAACGCGGCAAGACATGGACACCAGCAACTGGACCACCTGGGATCACCGGACAGTGGCTTACGCGCAGTTCGTGTTGCGTTTCCGCTGGTGGGTCATCGGAGTGTCCTTGCTGGCCGCGATAGCCGCCGCCGCGGGGGCCTATGGAGGAATCGAGTTCTCCACCAACTACCGCGTGTTCTTTTCCAAAGAGAACCCGCAACTGCTCGCCTTCGAGGCAGTCCAGAACGTCTACACCAAAAACGACAATCTGCTGTTCGTGCTGGCGCCGGCGGATGGCCAGGTGTTCAGCAACGATACGCTCGCGGCCGTGGAGCAACTCACCGAGGCCGCCTGGCGCTTGCCCTACGCCATTCGCGTGGACTCCCTGAGCAATTTTCAGCACACCTATGCGCAAGCCGACGACCTCGTAGTGGAAGACCTGGTCACCGGAGCCGCCGAACTGAGCGCGGAGCAATTGGCGGCGATCCGGGACGTGGCGCTGAACGAGCCGTTTCTCCGCAACCAACTGGTGTCGGACCGGGCGCACGTTACCGGGATCAATGTCACCTTGCAGTTTCCGGAAGAGTCCTCCGCGGAGGTCCCGGCGGCGGTGGCGGCGGCCCGGGCGCTGGCCGGGCAGGTCGAATCGGATCACCCCGGCCTGGATGTGCGTCTTGCCGGCGTGGCCATGCTCAACAACGCCTTCGTCGAGGCCAGCCTCGACGACCAGAAAACACTCGTGCCCATCATGTACCTGGGCATCGTGGTGATGATGATGTTGTTGCTGCGGTCGGGCGCGGCCACGGCGGGCGCCGTGATCGTGGTTAGCCTGTCCATCGTCACGGCGATGGGGATGGCCGGGTGGCTGGGCATCGTGCTTTCACCCCCGTCAGCTTCGGCGCCGGTCATCATCACGACCCTGGCGGTGGCGGACTCGGTGCATATTCTCGTCACGATGCTTATCGGCATGCAGCGCGGCGCGAACAAGCACGACGCCCTGGTGGAGAGCATGCGCGTCAACATGCAACCGGTATTCCTTACCAGTCTGACGACGGTAATCGGGTTCCTGAGCATGAATTTCTCCGACGCGCCGCCGTTCCGGGACTTGGGAAACATTACGGCCATGGGTGTGGTGGCGGCGTTCTTCTACTCGGTGCTGTTGTTGCCGGCGGTCATGGCGGTGTTGCCGGTGCACCCGCGCAAGGCGGTTCACTCGGGCACGAAGTTGATGGAGAAGCTGGCGGACTGGGTCATCGAACATCGCAAGCGACTCCTGGTGGTGTGTACCCTGGTGGCGCTGGTGCTTCTCAGCTTCGTGCCCACGATGAAACTGGACGACCAGTTTCTGGAGTATTTCAGCGAGCGCATCGAGTTCCGGCGGGACTCCGAGTTCACCGTGGAAAATCTCACCGGTTTGTACCAGGTGCATTTCTCGGTAAGCGCCGATGGTCCCGAGGGCATTGCCGATCCGGTGTACCTGGAAGCGCTGGACGGCTTCGCGTCCTGGTACCGGTCGCAGCCGGGGGTGGCGCATGTGGCCACTTTCAGCGATACCATGAAGCGGCTGAACATGAACATGCACGGAGACGACCGCAGCTGGTACCGCCTCCCCGGGGAGCGCCCGCTGGCGGCACAATACCTGTTGCTCTATGAGATGTCCCTGCCCTTCGGTCTGGATCTCAACAACACCATCAACATCGACAAATCCGCGGTCAAGGTGACGGTGACCTTCGGTCACATGACCACCAATGAGATGCTGGAAAAAGTCGCCGCGGGCGAGCGATGGCTGGAGAACAACGCCCCTGACTACATGCGAGCCCAGGGCGTGGGGACCGGCGTGATGTTCGCCCACATATCAGCGCGCAACATCCGCAGCATGCTGGCGGGGACCGTGTTCGCGATGCTGTTGATTTCTGCCTCCCTGATCATCGCGTTCCGCAGTTTTCGACTCGGCATGCTCAGCATGATCCCGAATTTCATTCCCGCGGGAATTGCCTTTGGAATCTGGGCTATTACCGTGGGCACGGTGAACGTGGCGGTATCCATCGTCGCGGGCATGACGCTCGGTATCATCGTGGATGACACGGTGCATTTCATGAGCAAGTACCTGCGGGGGCGGCGGGAAAGACATTCCAACGGCGCCGACGCCGTTCGTTATGCCTTTTCTACCGTCGGGATGGCGCTGGTGGTGACTTCCATCATGCTGGTGGCGGGGTTCTTGATCCTGGCCCAGTCCTCTTTTGCCGGTAACGCCGTTGCGGGCAAACTCTCGGCCATGACCATCGCCGCGGCCCTCGTCGCGGACTTTTTTCTGTTCGCACCCTTGCTGGTGATCGGCGATCGCTGGCTGGGTCTCGACGATCAGCCCCCGGGTCCTTAGACCCCGGGAATCAGACTTTAAGCCCGCGTACCGACAGATAATGGTGCCAGCACACCCGGGCCGCCACCGACCGCCAGGGTACCCACGCCCGGGTGATCTTCGCCAGCCGTTTCTCCGTGGGACGCTTGCGCAAGCGCTTCACTTCCCGCAGGGCGTTGTCCAGTGCCAGGTCCCCGAGTGGCCATACATCCGGCCGGCGCAGCGCCATGAGAAGGTAGATGTCGGCGGTCCAGTTGCCGATGCCCCTGATCCGAAGCAGCGTCGCGCGGACCGCCTCGTCATCGAACCGTGCCAGGCGACCCAGTTTCAGTTTGCCCGCGGCGACCGTTTCCGCGAGACCCCGGCAATAGGCGGCTTTCTGGCGGGAGAAACCGCAGCCGCGCAGTTCCGTGTCGTCGAGTTCCAGAAAGCGGTTCGCCGTGGGGCGCCCGGTTCGATCGCAGAGTTTTCGGTACACCGCCCGGGCCGAGGCCAGGGACACCTGCTGTTCCAGAATGATCTGGACGAGTGTGGCGAATCCTGGTGGGCGCACCCACATGGGGGGCGGGCCGAAGTTTTTGACCACCGCGCGCAGATCCGGATCCGCTCGACACAACGCCCGTACCCCACGGGCAAAACTCTGCTCGTCCAAGTCCTCGGTCCTCAGTCTTCGGAGGAGGGATCCGGCAACAGGTCCTTAAGTTCCTGCGTCCGGTAACGGGTCAGTTTGATCCGGCATGCTTTCTGGGCATCGCCAGCGCCGGTGCCCGGTGACAACTGCTCAAAGTACCAGGCGCAATTCAGGGCGCGGTAGTTTTCGAACTCGCGTTGGGCGCCGTCGAAAGACAGCACCGGGTCCAGTCGACCGGTGACATCGGACAGTACGGCCATCGTCTTTTTGGTGGCCGCCACGGCTTCGGAATGTTCCTGTTGCGCCTGCTCGAGCATGTGGTCCAGGCAGGGCCCCACGTCCAACCGGGTCTGGGCTTTCTCATCGCATTCCATGAGGGGCTTGTTCCCGGCGAGACTGGCCCCGGCCAGCAACAAGGAGACGGCGAAAAGGACTGTACGCATGGCCCGCTCCCGATGGTGGAAGCACAGATGGTAGCAGCAACGAAATCCGCGCGGTCAGGCGCTTGCGCGGGTTTGTCGGGATGTTTCCCGGGCCGACTCCCTGGCCAACATGGCCTGTTTGCGAACCCGGTCCCAGCGGTAACCGCCCAGCGCCCCGGAGGCCCGGATAACGCGATGGCAGGGAATGAGCCAGGCGATGGCATTGCGCCCGACGGCCTGACCCACTGCCCGGGAGGAACCGGGCCGGTCGATTGCCTGCGCGAGTCCGCCATAAGTGGCCAGTTGGCCTTCGGGGATGGTCAGCAGCGCCTGCCACACGCTGACCTGAAAATTGGTGCCGGACAGGTGTACCAGCACCTGTCCGTTGCCAGCGGTGGCCTCGATGATTCGCCGTCGGGCGGCATCGATCGCCGCCGCGTCGTGTTTCACGGTGGCGTTGGGCCAGGCGGCATGCAGTTGGGTCAGCGCCTCATCGCTTGCCCCGTCGACAAACGACAAGGCGCAGATACCGCGGGGCGAGAGAGCGATCAGGGCGGCGCCATAGGGGGTGTCACCGACACCCCAGCGCAGGGTCAGGCCGGCGCCACCGGTGCGGTACTCACCCGGGGTCACGGCGTTGACCGCAACAAAATGATCGTGCAGCCGCCCGGGTCCCGACAGGCCGGTTCCATAACTCGCGCCCAGCACGCTTTCCGAGGCGCCGAGCAGCGCCTTGGCATGTTCCACGGTGAGGTACTGGAGATACTGTTTTGGCGAGACACCGGCCCACCGCCTGAACAGGCGCTGGAAGTGGAAGGGGCTCAGGCCCGCCGCGTCCGCCACCGCATCCAGGCTCGGCTGGGCCGGCTGGCGCTCGTTGAGGAAGGCGATGGCCCGGGTAATACGGCGGTAGTCCCGGGACGGCTGTTCGCCTTGCTCCATTTCCAGCGGCTGATTCATGATTGCAGTCTAGCGACTTGTCGCCGCGCGCCCACCCGGATCTTGCGCGGCAAGCACGCATTGGTTTCGGCTAATGTAGGCCCCATGGACGAGCGCGACAGCCCCGACCGCGGCCCGGCGGTTTTCATACCGCCGCCCCTGTTCTTTGCCGTGGGTCTGGGAATCAGCTGGTGGCTGGAAGGACGCTGGCCCTGGCCGATCGCCGAGCCGGTGGTCTGGCTGGAAGTGACGGGTGCGCTGTTGGTGGTGGCGAGCATGGCCGGGGTACTCTGGGCCGCGGGTCGTTTCGGTCGCGCGGGAACGCCCATCGTCCCGGTGAAGGCGGCCACCGTCCTGGTGACGGATGGACCCTTCGGCCACAGCCGGAATCCCATGTATGTGTCACTGACGGCGGGCTACGTCGGGGTGGGCCTGATCCTCAATAGCTGGTGGGCCATTGTCCTGCTCCCCGGGGCGCTGCTGGTGATCCGTTTCTGGGTCATCGCCCGGGAAGAGGCCTACCTGGCCGGGCGCTTTGGCGAGGAATACGCGGCCTACTGCCGGCGCGTCCGCCGCTGGTTTTGAGTCCCGCGCCCTGATTTCGCGATCTGAGCCCCCGGTTTGAACCGTGAAGGGGGTTGCAGGCATACCGGTTGGTATGTTACTTTGCGGCGCATGTCATCGGCGAAGAAACAACCCGACGTTACCCGGCAGACTCTGCTGGAGGCGGCTTTTCACGAGATCCACCGGAACGGCTTCCGGGCCGCCAGCCTGGAAGCGATCCTGAAAAAGACCGGCGTGACCAAGGGAGCGCTGTACTACCACTTTCCCAACAAGAAGGCCCTGGGCTATGCGGTCCTCGACGAACTCATCGGGCCGACGCATTACAACAAATGGAAGGTCATGTTCGAGGCCGACGACCCGATCGCCGAAGGAATCCAGATGATCGACGGGCATCTGGAGAACATCGACGAAAACGATCTGGTTTGCGGATGTCCGCTCAACAACCTCGCCCAGGAGATGTCCCCGGTGGACGAGGGCTTCAGAGAGCGGGTGAATTACATCATGCGCCGCTGGCAGGACATGGTGGCGGCGGGTCTGGAGCGGGGTCAGGAGAAGGGGCATGTGCGCCGGGATGTGGAGCCTCAAAAGGCCGCGCTGTTTCTCATTGCCAGTGCCCAGGGGTGTATCGGTCTGGCCAAGAACGCCCAGAGTATCGGGGTGTACCGGGACTGTGTATCCGGGCTCAAGGACTACCTCAAGAGCCTGCGTCCGGCCCCGCATCTGCATGTGGCCAAGTCACGTCGCTGAAAAAATTTGCCCTGTTACATACCGACTGGTCGGAATAATTGTGAGCCCCGGTTGACGGGATGAGGAAAGCAGAAACAATGTTAATCGAAGAATCGAATGACGGTTACAACGGGTGGCATTTCGCCGGAGTGCTGAGCGTGGTGGCGTTATTGCTGGTTATGGGCATCATCCAGATGGTGGGCCTGCCGCATGTGGGTGAGCCTGAAACGATCCAGGTCGCCCAACAGTCGCTGACACCCGGCGATGGGCGTGGCTGATCGTTTTGCGTCAAACCATACCAACTGGTATGCACGATAAGGATGACGGGAACCACCGACAAGGACGGGCCGCAAGGCCCAGAGAATTCGCGGACACCGGTTCTGGCTGTTTGCACCGTTGCCGGTGAGCATCGAAGATAGCGGCACGTCTGACCACCTCCGGCACCGGTGGTGCGGACGGCGCAAGCAACCGCCTGGGGGTCAAGGGGGGGCGTGCACAGGGAAGGACAAGGCGGTTGAGACAGACGCCCGGGCAAATCGATAAAGCGAACGTGAGGAGTCGTCATGAAAAGGACTGTTTTCGCATTACTGACACTGGTGCTGGTTTGGGCGCCGGTATTCGCCCAGACACCCCGGGACCACGCCGCGCCAGACCAGACCGCGGAAGAAAAGGGACTGGCCATCGCCCGGGAGGCGGATCTGCGGGACCAGGGTTTTGCCGATTTCGCCGCCACCATGCAGATGATCCTGCGTAACCGCCACGGCCAGGAGAGTCTGCGCCAGATGCGCACCAAAACGCTCGAGCAGGCGGACGACGGGGACAAGAGCCTGATCGTTTTCGATGAGCCCAGGGACGTGAAGGGCACGGCGCTATTAACCTACAGCCACAAGACGGGGCCAGACGACCAGTGGCTTTATCTGCCGGCCCTCAAGCGGGTCAAACGTATCGCTTCCAACAACAAATCCGGGCCCTTTATGGGCAGCGAATTCGCTTACGAAGATCTGTCTTCACAGGAAGTCGAAAAATACAGCTACAAATATCTTCGCGACGAAGCCTTCGACGGCGGCGACGAACACGCCGGCATAACGGTGTTCGTGATCGAGCGGTTCCCGGTGGATGAAAAATCCGGTTACACCCGCCAGCTTGTGTGGATGGACCAGGACGAGTACCGGGTGTTGAAGGTGGAGTTTTACGACCGCAAGGACTCGTTGCTCAAGACCCTGACCATGCACGAGTATGGTCAGTACCTGGACAAGCACTGGCGGGCTGGCCGCATGGAGATGGTCAATCACCAGACCGGCAAGAGTACGACGTTGACGTTCAGCGATTACGTTTTCGGCAACGGCTTCTCCGGCCGGGACTTCGACCGCAACAGTCTGGGCGCCGCCCGCTAGCCACTGGCCGCTTTCCGGGCCGCATGGCGGCCCGCCAGGACCCGATTCCTGGGCGCGTCTTGGTCCCCCTCTACCAGCAGATCTGCCGATCGGGTCGGGACCTGCAGGCCACCAGCTGAGACTGGTTCCGGCAACCAGACTTATGACACGCGACGAACCGGTCCCGTTCGGGCAATCTGGTGTGTAAGGGGCGGTCTTGAACGAGCTCGATGACGCAGAAGGGTCCGAGTTGTTGGTGGGTGCAAGCGAGGACCCGGAAAACGGGTCTGTATGGTGGAAGGTGGAAGGAAGTCGGCGCGTCGGCAACAGCTGGAAGCCTTGCCTGGAGGCGCGGATTCTGAGGTGCGAGGCCACCGGACCGGTTGATCCTCTTCGAGCAGGAGAGCCATGTGGGGGTCAACCCGAGTCGGTTTTTCTGACACGGACTGGTCCAGGAACGGTTCGACCCGTGTCCCCGAACCGGCGGGTTACCCCCTTATCCGCCGGTTATTACGAGGGCTGGATGCCCTTTTGTCTCCCCGGGCAGGGATGCCCGCCTTTTTCTTAAGGCCGCCGGGCACACCTCTGGCACCGGTTCCCCTCACCCGGTGCCGGCTGAGGGCATGGGGAGAAGGAACCGGGCCGCTTGTTTTCGATTCGGGCCCCCTCCACCAGACCGAAAGCGAGTTCACGCGGGCAAAACCCGCCCGGGTGGCGGGTGTTGCCTTCGATCAGAGCTCGACGTTCAGCGCGGCTTCGATGGCTTCCTTGAGCCCCGGATCATCCGGTTCGGTTTTGGGGTCAAATCGTGCCGCGATCAGGCCATCGCGATCCACGATGAATTTCTCGAAGTTCCAGGTGATGTCGCCGGGAAACGGGGATTCGCTCCCGGTGAGCCATTGGTAAAGAGGGTCGGCGCCGTCCCCGTTCACTTCGATCCTGGCGGTCATCGGAAAGGTGATCTGGTAGTTGCTCTCGCAGAACGCCTTGATCTGCGGCTCCGCGCCCGGTTCCTGGCCACCGAACTGGTTGCAGGGCAGACCCAATACCACCAGGCCCGAGTCCGAGTAAGCCTCGTGCAGTTTCTCCAACCCCGCGTACTGGGGGGTGAGCCCGCATTCGCTGGCCACGTTGACCAGCAGCACAGCCTGCCCAGTGTAGTCGCCCAGATTCAGGGCTTGCCCGTCAATGGTCTTGACCGAAAAATCGTGCAAGTTCATTAGATGCCTCCCAAACCGCCGCCGCGGCTGGATCGAGCCCCCCACGGAGCCCCGTCATGGAGAAGGATTATCAGGTGTCTTATCCTACGCCTCAACCGGTCTGGCGAGGGTCTGAAGGACTGGGAAACTGCAACCGTGAGCCCCTTCGGACGGAGGGGCTCACGGTCCTGGGAGAGAAAAATGGCGCGACTGTGGCTGATAGGCGTGTTGAGCGTAGCGGGTTTGCCGTTGGCGCTGGCTCAACGCGATTTTTCCGGCATCCAGATCACGACGACGGATCTCGGCAATGGCATTTACATGCTGAAGGGTGCCGGTGGCAACCTGGGCGTTTCGGTGGGCGAAGACGGTGTGTTCCTGATCGATGACCAGTTCGCGCCGCTCACGGACAGGATACTGGCCGCGCTGGCCGAAATCTCGGATGCTCCGGTGGGCTATGTGATCAACACCCATTACCACGGCGACCACGTGGGCGGCAACGAGAACCTGGGAAAGGCGGGTGCTGTGATCGTGGCCCACGATAACGTGCGCAAGCGCATGAGCGCGGATCAGTTCACGGCTTTCTTCAACAGGGAAACGCCCGCCTACCCGGAAGGTGCCTGGCCGGTGATCACTTTCAACGACACGATCCGTTTCCACCTGAATGGTGACCAGGTGCACGTGATGCACGTACCCAGGGCACACACCGATGGCGACGCGATCGTATGGTTCGAAAAGGCCAATGTAATTCACATGGGTGACGCTTTCTGGGACTACTATCCCTTCATCGACTTCGAGGCCGGCGGGACGATTGGCGGGCTGATCGCGGCACTTGACCGGGCCCTGGACCTTGCCGATGCGCAGACACGGATTATTCCGGGGCACGGCGAGAAAGTCAGAGACAAAAGCGCGCTGGCTGCGTTCCGGGACGTTATG
>SMWH01000026.1 GCA_004357005.1 Gammaproteobacteria bacterium | reverse complement strand
GTGGCGGATTCAACCGGCGCAGGTTCTTCCTATCGCAACCCGCATCGATCCGACCGTAGCCGCAGCTATAACTCGGCTGAGGCGGCGCCCCGGGAAACGAACCGTTATCGGTCCGTCCGGAGAACCGCCTCCACCGGTACTCCCGCTGTTCCTGATCCCGGTTCGCGGCGCACGCGAGAAGACCTGCGCGCCTCGGTGGGTGGTCCCCGCCAGAGCGCGCCACCGGCCCGCACCGCTCGTTACGATAAGGGCACGAGCGGTCGTGTGCCCTACACCCGAGGCGAACCGGTCTATCAGGTCCAGGGTTCGCAAGCTATAGCATCGTCACGGGGCGGTCGATCCTACGCCGGGGCGCCGGCGAACGGCGCCGCGCCCGCGCCCGCGCCGATGAATACCGCCGCCCCGCCCCCGCCCGCGCGATCGGCTCCGTCTCCACCCGATGGGGGATCCGGCGGTTCCGCAACCTCTCACGGTCGTTCGAGCCCGTCGTCCCGGTCATCGGGCAGAAGTTACGGCGGTTCGTCCCGGGGGTCCTCCGGGTCGCAGGGTAGTTCGAGTCGTGGCAGCAGTTCCGGACGCAGCCGCGGCGGTCGCCCTTAAAAAACAAAGAGTTAGCTCAACCTCACTTGCGTGTCTCCGCCGTGGCGGCTAACGTGAGTCCGCCAATTCAACTCACGGGGGGCTCCCATGAATACCAAGAGTTTCGCGATCACGGTCGTGGTCTTGTATGTGTTGCAGCAGGTATTGGGTTACCTGATGCACCAGGTCTGGTTGACGCCGGTTTACGAGGAACTGGCGGCGGTTTTCCGGCCCAGGGCCGAGATGGACCAGATGTTGTGGATCTTTTTCGCCACCTCGGCTGTCTGGGTGCTGGTCTTCACCTACATTTTCGTGCGGGGCCGGGAAGGCAAGGGCATCATGGAGGGCGTGCGCTACGGCGCGTTGATGGGCCTGTTCTACAACCTGACTATTGCCTACGACAGCTATGTGATCTATCCGATTACCTCTTCCCTGGCTCTGAAGTGGTTCCTGGGCGGGATCGCGATTTCGATCATCCTCGGGGTCGTGGCATCGCTGGTTTACAAACCATCCAACTGACTATGCAGGTGGAGCCCGGCGTCCGGCCGTACGCCCGGCGCCGGGTTTTTTCTGCAGGGGACCTGTGGCATTGTCATTGGATGCAGCCATGTGCAAAGCTAACAGCGGATTCATTTTCGGGGACCTGACGTGAGCGGTTTCACCTCAGAACTGTTCCACCGCCGGGTGCCACAGTTCTTTTTGTTTTATCTGGGCGCCAGCTGGGTGGTCGTGGAGTTCACCGATTGGCTGGCGAACCGCTACCTGCTGTCTAACAATCTCGTGGATATGGTGCTGGTGGGCATGTTCTCACTGGTGCCTGCGGTACTGCTGCTGGCGTGGACCCACGGCGCGCGCGGCAAGGACCGGTGGACCCGGGCCGAGAAGATCGGCATCCCGTTGAACGTTCTGGTGACCACGGGTTTGCTGGTGTCGATGTTCCACGGCAAGGAACTGGGCGCGGCCGCGGAAGAGGTGATGATCCTCGATGAGCAGGGGCAGACGGTGGAACACCTCGTGCCCAAACCCGCGTTCCGGCGCAAGGTGGCCGTTTTCTTTTTCGACAACGAGGGCGTGCTCCCGGAAGATGACTGGCTCCAGTACGGCATGACCCAATTGCTGGTGACCGATCTCAGCCAGGACCGGTTCATCGGCGTCTGGAACCCCTGGGGTGGTTTCGAAAACAGCAACTTTGCCTATATCCGCCGTGCCGGCTACGACGACGGCACCAATGTGCCGCTTACCCTGCTGCAAAGCGTGGCCAGCAAGTACTACCAGCAGTTCTTCGTTACCGGCGAGTTCACGCGGGTCGGCGATGACTATGTGTTCACGGCGCAACTGTACAGCGTGGACCCGGCGCGACTGGTTTCGGAACATGAGGTACGCGGGCGCGATCCCATGCGGTTGGCGGACCTGCTGTCGACGAAGATCCAGGAGGAGATTGTGCTGGTCGAGGGCACCGAGGAGATCAACCCGGATCTGCCCGTGGCCGAACTCCTGACCAATTCCATGATCGCGCTCAAGCATTTTGTCGATGGCCGGATGAGCCTGTTGCTGGATAACGATCAGGAAGCCGCCATCGCCCATCTCCAGGCGGCGGTGGAAGTCGACCCCACCTTTGCCCTGGCCTACGCATTACTGGCCCAGGTTTACCAGGTGGTCGGCAACACCAGTGAAGCACTGGTCGCTACCAAGCAGGCGATGCAGCACGACTACAAGCTGTTGCAGGACACCCGCTTCCGGCTGAAGAGTCTGGACTACTTCCTCCAGGGCCAGATGGACAAATTCGTACGGGTGATCGAAATGTGGACGGAACTGCAGCCGGACAACCCCGAAGCGCACACACAGATGGCTTTTGTTTACATGTTCATTGGCGACCAGCGCGAGAAAGCTCTGGAGAGCTTCGCCCGGGCGCGCGACCTGGGTGAGGACTTCGTGCTGATGTGGGAAGCCAAGCTGCACGAGGCCAACCGGGACATGGACAAGGCTCTGGCGGCCTATCGCCAGTTTGCCGAGAGTTTCCCGGAAGATCATACGCCGTGGGTGTATGTGGGCCGTCTCTACCGTCGTGAGGGGGATCTGGACCAGGCCCGGGAAGCCACGGAGCGGGCCGCGCTGTTGGGCTCGAACTTCGTGACACCGCTGGTCGACCTTGCGGAACTGGAACTCCGGGAAGGACGGTTGGATGAGGCCTGGTTCAATCTGGAAAACGCCGTGGAAGTAGCGAAGGACGACGGACAACTGGCCGTGGTTACCGGCAAGATTGTTGACTGGCACGACGCCCAGGGGCAGATGCAACTGGCGTCCGAGGCCGTGGATGAGTATCTGGAGCTCATACGCCGAACGCAGAACCCAGTCAATTTTCTTGCCATCACGTCCCGTGAGTTGCGCCACTACGTGAAGGCCAACCGTCTGGATGACGCCCTGGCTCGGCTTCAGGAATTCGAAGGAAAAATCCAGCCGCCCTTCAATCGGTTCATCGATCTCGGGTATATGGGCATCTATCTGGAAGCCAAGCAGCCGGATCTGGCCGAAGAGCGGTTGCTGCTGGTGGAAGAGTTCCTCCGGGAGATGCAACGCGACGATTATGCCTTCGTGATCCCGTTGTCCCGCGGCGCGATCCTGTACCAGCGCGGCGATCTGGCCGGGGCCCGGGAAAATCTCGAGGAAGCGTCGGCCCTGTTCGACACATCCATCCACAGCGCGTTTGGGGAGGAAGATCGCAGCGTCCGGCTGTGTCTGCTTCTTCTGGCGGAAATTACCCGGAAACAGGGTGATCTGGAGGCGGCCGGGTCCCATCTGGCGGAGGTGCTCAAGGTTTGGCCCTGGAATGCCACGGCTAACCTGGTCCTCGCCCAACTCCGGGTGGCCGAGGGCCGCGATGACGAGGCGCGCGAGGCGCTGGAGCGGGCCCTGTATATGTGGGCGAACGCGGACCCCGACTACGACCTGGCCCAGGAAGCCCGGGATCTGCTGGCGTCCCTTTAACCCATCGTGGGAGCGGCTTCCAGCCGCGATTCTTCCTGTTGGAGCGGCCCTTCTTGTGGGAGCGGCATCTTGCCGCGATTCTTCCTGTAGGAGCGGCATCCTGCCGCGAATTCCCCAGCAAGACCGGCCATCGAAATCCGGGAACTTTGCCCCCGCCGCCGGCGTCTTAATCATTGAAAGCCACCTAAGCTCCATGGCAGGAGCGGTCTTGCAAGTGGTGGCTCGACGCCCGGTCCACGCGGCCTGGCACAAGGGATGTTGAAAGCCGGTCGCGTCGCGGACCCCCTCCCGCGATGCGACCGGGCGTCACATCCGCCGAGAGTCCCCCCTCCCCCCGAAAATGCCCACACTTCTACCGGACACCCGGGCCCGGGACGTCTAGAATAGGCGCCCAGCCGAAATGGCCCGTTCAAACAAGCACATGTCTGGACCCAACACATACGACGTCATCGTGATCGGTGGCGGACACGCCGGTACCGAGGCCGCCCTGGCCGCGGCGCGCGCCGGTGCCCGTACTTTGTTGCTCACCCACAAGATCGAGACCATCGGGCAGATGAGCTGCAACCCCGCCATCGGCGGGATCGGCAAGGGGCACCTGGTCAAGGAAATTGATGCGCTTGGCGGTGTCATGGCCATGGCGGCGGATCAGGCGGGCATCCAGTTCCGGACTCTGAACGCGCGCAAGGGCCCCGCGGTGCGGGCGACCCGGGCCCAGTGCGACCGGGTCCTGTACAAACACGCCATCCGGGGGTTCGTGGAATCACAACCGGGACTGCGGATCGCGGAGCACGGCGTCGACGATCTCATCATCAAACAGGGCCGGGTGGCGGGCTGCGTGACGGAAAGCGGTGAGCGTTACTTCGCGCGCCGGGTGGTTCTGACCGTTGGGACCTTCCTGGGCGGGCGCATGCACGTGGGTGAGACATCCAGTCAGGGTGGCCGGGTGGGTGATCCGCCGTCCAACGCGCTGGCGCGGCGTTTGCGGGAGATGCCGTTTCGGGTAAATCGTCTCAAGACGGGAACGCCGCCACGTCTGGACGGCCGTACCATCAACTACGACGTACTCGAAGAACAACCCGGCGACGACCCCCGGCCTGTTTTTTCCTACTTGGGGCGCCCGGAACAGCATCCCCGCCAGGTGTCGTGTCACATCGCGCACACCAACGAACGCGTTCACGAGGTTATCCGGTCAGCGCTGGATCGTTCGCCGATGTTCACCGGCGCAATCGAAGGTGTTGGCCCGCGTTATTGCCCCAGTATCGAAGACAAAGTGGTGCGATTTGCGGACCGCAACTCTCATCAGATTTTCGTGGAACCGGAAGGTCTGGATACCCATGAGGTTTATCCGAACGGCATTTCCACCAGTTTGCCCTTCGATGTGCAACGCGAAATGCTGCGTTTGATTCCCGGTTTCGAAAACGTGCATCTGACTCGCCCGGGCTACGCCATCGAATACGACTTTTTCGACCCCAGAGATCTGCACTACACCCTGGAAACAAGACACGTACCGGGACTTTACTTTGCCGGGCAGATCAATGGGACTACCGGTTACGAAGAAGCGGCGGCCCAGGGATTGCTGGCCGGTGTCAATGCGGCGCGGGCGGCGATGGAGCGTGATTCATGGTACCCGCGCCGGGACGAAGCCTATCTGGGCGTGCTGATCGATGATTTGATTAGCCGCGGGACCACCGAGCCCTATCGCATGTTTACCAGCCGTGCCGAATACCGGCTGTTGCTGCGTGAAGACAATGCGGATTTCAGGCTGACTGGAATCGGGCGCCGGCTGGGACTGGTGAATGACGAGCGCTGGGAAAGCTACCGCCGTAAACGCGATGCCGTCGAACGCGAACAGGGGCGTCTGAGCGAACTCTGGGTGACGCCGGACAACGCCGCGGGGCGTTCGCTTGCGGAAAAACTGGGCGTGTCGCTAAGCCGGGAAACCCGAGCGCTCGACTTGCTGCGCCGGCCCGAGATCGACTATGCGGGGCTCATGTCGGTGGACGGTATCGGTCCGGGCGAAACTGATCGTCAGGTAGCGCAGCAACTGGAAAACCAGGCTCGTTATGCGGGTTACCTGGACCGTCAACAGCAGGAAATAGACAAGGCGCGCCGGCAGGAAGCAAACACGATTCCCGGTGATTTTGACTATGATCTGGTGCGTGGATTGTCCGCGGAGGTGCGTGAGAAACTGATGCGCATGCGCCCGGACACGGTGGGACAGGCTTCGCGGATCCCCGGGGTGACGCCGGCGGCGATTTCGTTGTTGCTGGTGTATCTGAAGCGCCACACCGTCCTGCAGGATCGCGCGGTCAATGCTTAGAACACGATTAACGGTACGCGGCGCCTGTGCCGCATCGACAGGGAAAGGGGCCCATGTCATGCGACGTTTTATTCTTTTGCTTCTCTTTGTGGTCACGACCTTCGTTCAAGCTGCCGAGGATGCCGGGGCACTCGTTCCATTGCGTCAGGGCGTTGCCTTGTACACATCCAGGGACTACACGGGCGCATCCCAGATTTTTTCCAGAGACGCTGCAAACCTGACTTCCACGACGGTGGGAGATAACCGCACCACCTCGGTGCGGGTGGCGCCTGGTTGCCGCGTGCGGCTGTTTGAAAACCCGGGCTTCAAGGGCGCACACCTTGAACTGGCGCAGGACACGCCCACCCTCAAGGGCCGGGCCGTTAACGTCAATCAGGCCAGTTCGCTGCAGGTCCGTTGCGGTCGTGCACCTTTCCCGGACGAGCTCGCTGCGAGCCGGACCGCGGCCACATCCGATCGCAGTTCCGCGCAGCGAAGCGATGGATCTGCCGCCACCACCACGAGCGACCGGTCCGCGAAAACTGCGGCAAAGCCTGGCTCCGCCACGCCGGCTCTGCCGGCGACGGGCGTGACTCTGTATACGGAGCGTGGCTACAAGGGCATATCGCGCAATGTGCGCAATGCCGTACCGGATCTCAGCGCGACGGAAGTGGGGAATAATCGAGCCCGCTCGATTCAGGTAGCCAGCGGGTGCTATGTCG
>SMWH01000025.1 GCA_004357005.1 Gammaproteobacteria bacterium | reverse complement strand
CCGTGGGCCCGTCCCGGTTGGTCGTACCCCAGGCATCCCAGTACTGGCGCTGCAGGGCCTGCCAATCATTGATCCAGTTGCTTGTGTTGCTGTCCGACATGGGCATTCCAGATGTCCTTAATCTCGTTTTTGGTCTGCTGCCCCGGGCCACTCCCCTGGGGCGGGGGATGCCATCCTATCACGCGCTTTGCTGCACTGCAACAACAGCTTTTGTTTCAACAGCTTACACTCTGATCTCAGCCATTTCGGAGTTGACCGGGGCAGGCTTCCATTACGCCGCCGTGAACGGTTGTCTGATGCTGATGGGAAGCGCCTCAGGGGCACTGTGGCTCTGGCCGGCCGTTCCGCAGGCTTCCTGAGGGGCACATCCGTCATCCGATGGTCCCGGGAGAGTCCGTGAATCCAGTCGTTCAACCACCAGGCCAATAGCTGGTCCCGGGTGGCCAAACTGGGGTTGGCGGCCAGAATCGAAGGTTCCCACGGGTTTTCGAGGCGGTACCGGTACTGGTCGTTATGGGCGAACACGAGTTCGTTGAATCCATCCAGGGTCACCACCGCGTCAATAACATCACCGTAAAGAAGCAGCATGATCAACTGCTGGGGTTGTTTCCACGCCGGTAGTGCCCCGTTCAATACGACGAACCTCATCCCCCCGGTCCCATAGCGTGTGTTCAGCACCTGTTCGAAGGAGCCGGTCTTCATTCTGGCGAGTTGTGCGGCGACGGAACCGCCCGTCAACATGATGACGAAGGTGTCTTCGTCATTTTCGATCGGGTAATCCGGGCCGTTGATACCCACGTTGATCACCTCAACACAGCCCGGGAGCGCGCGTTGAACGAAAGCGAGATACGGATGCGGAGTCAAGGTATCTCCGTAAGCGCAACCGTGTTCCTCTTCAAAAGCGCGCAAATACGCGCGGCCCTCCCTCAGTTTCGAGTTTCTCCCGAACCGAAAGATAGCCCCCGTCACCCACGAGATAAACGACGGTAAACAGCAACTCCAACGCAGCAAACGTTAGCAACAACCCCACGATGAACGCCAGGAGCTTGTAGAGAAACGGTCGTCTTTTTCTGGTGTCGCGCACGGTGGCGGGTGGCTCAGCAGCAGTAGGGTGTTCCAGCAGGCTTAGCCGCGGCCGGGCGATTTCCTGAATGCGGGTCTGACTCAGACCAAAAACGTTTGCACAGATAAGGATAAGAGGCCTGTTCCTGAAAGGAAAACGGGGCCCAATGGCCCCGTTCTTGCTCACCTCGAGCAAAGTCTTACTCGCCGTCGATGGCTTTCATGCTGAGCCGCACCCGGCCCTGCTTGTCCACCTCCAGCACCTTCACCTTGACCATATCGCCCACGGCCAGTTTGTCGCCGACCTTCTCCACGCGTTCGTTGGAGATCTGGGATATATGCACGAGGCCATCGCGTCCGGGCAGGAAGTTGACGAAGGCGCCGAAATCCATGAGCCGTACCACCTTGCCCTCGTAGATCGTGCCCACTTCCACGTCGGCGGTGATCTGCTCGATACGGGCACGGGCATCCTCGCCCGCGGCGCGGTCCACCGAGGCAATGATGATGGTGCCATCGTCCTCGATATCGATGGTGGCCCCGGTCGCCTCTGTCAACGCCCGGATGGTGGTGCCGCCCTTGCCGATGACGTCGCGGATCTTGTCCGGGTGGATCTTGATCGTGATCAGGCGCGGCGCATAGTCGGACAGTTCCTCGCGCGGCGTATCGATGACTTTGGCCATCTCCCCGAGGATGTGCATCCGGCCGTCGCGGGCCTGGGCCAGCGCGCTGCTCATGATCTCCTCGGTGATGCCGTCGATCTTGATATCCATTTGCAACGCCGTAATACCTTCCCCGGTTCCAGCGACCTTGAAGTCCATGTCGCCCAAATGGTCCTCGTCACCCATGATGTCCGACAGGACGGCGAAACGATCGCCTTCCTTCACCAGACCCATGGCGATACCGGCCACCGGCGTCTTCAACGGCACACCCGCGTCCATCATCGCCAGGCTGGCGCCGCAGACGGTGGCCATCGAGCTGGAACCATTGGATTCGGTGATCTCGGATACGACACGAATGACGTAGGGGAAATCTTCGTGGCTCGGCAACACTGCCTCAAGGCCACGCCTTGCCAAGCGGCCGTGACCGATCTCGCGACGCTTGGGGCCGCCCATAAAACCGGTCTCACCCACGCAAAACGGTGGGAAGTTGTAGTGCAGCATAAAGGGATCGCGATGCTCACCCTCCAGCGCGTCAATCAACTGGGCGTCACGGCCGGTCCCCAGGGTCGTGGTCACGATGGCCTGGGTCTCACCCCGGGTGAACAGCGACGAGCCGTGGGTGCGGGGCAACACGCCCACCCGCACATTGATATCCCTGATATCGGAGGTACCACGCCCGTCGATACGGGGCTTGCCGTCGAGCACCTCGCCACGAACCAGCTCCTTCTCGGTCTTGCTGAAGGCGCTGGAGAATTCACTCTCGGTAACTTCCGAGTCTTCGGCCAGGAATTGTTCGGCGGCCGCAGTGCGCACCTGCGCGATCTTGTCGCGTCGCTGCAACTTCTCGCGGATGCCATAGGCCTCTTCCAGACCCGGTTTCGCGGCGGCCACCACCTTGTCCAGCAGACCCGCGGGCAGTTCCGGCGCCTGCCAGTCCCAGGCGGGTTTGCCGGCTTCCTTCGCCAGTTCCTTGATCGCCTTGATAACGGTCTGCATTTCCCGGTGGCCGTACATGACGGCACCGAGCATTATCTCTTCGGACAGTTCGTCGGCTTCCGATTCCACCATGATGACGGCGTTCTCGGTACCGGCGACCACCAGATTCAGCCTGGAATCCGGCAACTGGCTGCGTGGGGGACAAAGCACGTAGTTATCGTCTATGTACCCGACCCGGGCCGCGCCGATGGGGCCGCCAAAGGGAATGCCCGACAGCGCCAGCGCTGCCGATGCTCCGATCAGGGCCGGTATGTCGGCGTCGATGTCCGGGTTTGAGGACATGACCGTGGCGATCACCTGGGTCTCGTTCATGAACCCTTTCGGGAACAGCGGACGCAGGGGCCGGTCGATCAGGCGCGAGGTGAGGGTTTCCTTCTCGCTGGGACGACCTTCGCGTTTGAAGAATCCGCCCGGGATGCGACCCGCGCCATAGGTTTTTTCCTGGTAGTTGACCGTCAGCGGGAAAAAGGGGCGGTTCGGGTCCGCATCCTTCCGGGCAACGACGGTGACCAGCACGACCGTGTCGTGCATGTTAACGACGACGGCGCCGTCGGCCTGACGCGCGACTTCACCGGTCTCCATAGTGACCTGGTGTTCGCCATAGGCGAACGACTTGCTAATGCTCTTCATGGGGCTCTCCTTGTGGGTTTAGCGGGCTGACTCAAGCGGTCAGCGACGCAGCCCCAGACGGGCGATAAGGTCTTGATAACACTGCACATCCTTGCGCTTCAGGTAGCTCAGCAGCTTGCGGCGCTGATTGACGAGCTTGAGCAGCCCGCGCCGCGAGTGGTGATCTTTCTTGTGAGTGGCGAAATGCCCGGTCAGCTGCTCGATGCGAGCAGACAGCAGCGCCACCTGGACTTCGGGAGATCCCGTATCCGAACCGTCGCGCCGGTATTCCTTGACGATTTCGCCTTTCCGTTCCGCAGTTAACATTGTTCTCTTTTCTCTGGTTTTCCTGGCCTATTTTCCGGCCTTGCATACAAAAGGAACCCGCCCCCTGACGGGTACCCGCAAATCGAAGGCGCGTATTGTAGCGGGGGTCCTGTCCGGCCACAAGCACGGTCCCTGCGCGATTCAGGTGAAAAAACAGCCTTTTATCAGGCTTTCAGGCCCTTGTGACGCCCCTTGAGGAAACTTCTGCCACGGCGGGCAGCTTGAGCAGGCGCCGCGGAGCCACACGGCCATCTTCCAGCACATGTCCCACTCCCAGGAAACGGCCATCGGAGTCATACAACCGGACGTTCCCCTCCCCGGGTGCCCGGGGAACCAGAACCGGTTGACCCCGGCACAGGTAGAAAGACGAATCCGGGTCCAGGGCGACTGCCGGCCATTTGGCCAGGGCGCTGTCCGTGGGCAAAATGACCTCATCCAGAGACTCCAGGCCTTTCTCCGCCAAGGCCTCGAGTTCATCCAGGGTATGCATATCCGGGGTGTCGTAGGGCTCCACACCAGCCCGGCGCAAAGCCACCACATGGGCTCCGCAACCGAGCGTCTCGCCCAGATCGTCCACCAGCGTCCGCACGTACGTCCCCTTCGAGCACACGATGAGAAACTCCACTTCTTCGGATCCATCACGATCGCGCATATCAAACTGGAACACCGTCACTTCCCGGGGCTTGCGCTCCACCTCGATACCCTGGCGGGCGAGTTTGTAGAGCCGTTGGCCTTCGTGCTTGATGGCCGAATACATCGGCGGGACCTGCTGCAGCGTACCGGTGAATTTTTTCAGTGCGCGGCGCAACTGCCTGTCGGAGATCGGCGGCACCGGCCGGGTCTCGAGGACTTCGCCCTCGGCATCGCCCGTATTCGTGCGTTCGCCGAGCTTGGCCCGAACCTCGTAGTGCTTGTTGGCCTCCAGCAGGAAACCGGAGACCTTGGTGGCCTCACCCAGGCAGATGGGCAACAGCCCGGTAGCGATGGGATCGAGACTCCCCGTATGACCAGCCTTGCGCGCGTTGAACAGCCGCTTGACGGACTGCAGCGCCTGATTGGAGGTCAGCCCCGCGGGTTTGTCCAGCAGCACGACACCGTGGACGTCACGACCGGAGCGGCGACGGCGACTCATTCGCCCTCCGAACCCGACGCATCGGCATCGGAGCGTTCCTCGTCAGCCGCCGTGGTTTTTTCGATCAGGGAGTACAAGCGGGAACCACGTTCGACGGATTCGTCGTAGATAAATCGCAGTTCTGGAATCGTGCGAATGCTGATGCGCGCCTTGAGAACGCGCCGGATGAAACCCGCGGCCTTGTTCAGCGCTTCAACGGATCGCTGCGCGGCATCCGCATCAAGATCGCTCACATACACCTTGGCGTGGGAAAGATCCTTACTCACCTGGACATCGATGATCGTCACCACGCCGACGCGCGGGTCTTTGACCTGGCTGCGAATGACGTCGGCGAGTTGACGCTGGAGCAACGCCTGTACGCGCCTTGATCTGTCGAATTCTTTCGGCATCCTGCCTCACTTTGTCGCGGCTGGAAAGCCGCTCCTGCAAACACCAACCTGCTCCTGCAAACACCACCCTGATTGTGGGAGCCCTCTTGTGCGAGCGGCCATCCCTGTGGGAGCGCCATCTTGGCGCGACTCCCCAAATGTGTCGCGGCTGGAAAGTCGCTCCTACACGTAGGAGCGGCTTTCCAGCCGCGATTCCTTAGTCGAGGGTACGCTGGACCTCCGTGCGTTCGAACACCTCGATGCTGTCGCCAGCTTGAATATCGTTGTACTGCTTGACGCCGATACCGCATTCGGTACCGGACTTCACTTCGCTGACGTCGTCCTTGTGGCGACGCAGAGATTCCAGCTCGCCTTCGAAAACCACCACGTTGTCGCGCAGAACACGAATCGGTGCGCTGCGTCGAACCACGCCATCCACCACGACACAGCCGGCAATCGCGCCAAGCTTCGAAGACCGAAAAACCTCCTTGACCTCGGCCATGCCGATAATTTCTTCCCTGATCTCCGTGCCCAGAACACCCATGATGGCTTTCTTCACGTCATCAATGGCGTCATAGATCACACTGTAGTAGCGCAGATCGATACGATCATCGGCGATCTGGCGGCGCGCGGCGGCATCTGCGCGCACGTTGAAACCGATCATGATGGCGTTCGAGACCACGGCGAGGTTGGCGTCGGACTCGGTGATGCCGCCCACACCACTGCTCACCACATTGACCTTGACCTCCTCGTTGCCCAGGCTGGTCAAGGCGCCGGCAAGGGCCTCGGCACTGCCTTGCACATCCGCCTTGATGACGAGATTGACCGACTTGGTATCGCCCTCGCCCATCTGGCTGAGAATCTCGTCGAGCTTGGCCTGCTGGCGTTCAGCCAGTCGCACATCCCGGTATTTGCCCTGCCGGAACTGCGCGACTTCCCGGGCTTTACGCTCATCGGCCAGCACGCGCATCTCGGCACCGGCTTTCGGTGTACCCGACAAACCCAGCACCTGGACCGGCGTTGAGGGTCCCGCTTCTTCGATTTCCTTGCCGTTTTCATCGAACATGGCGCGCACGCGGCCGTACTCACTACCACACAGCACCGTGTCGCCCTTGCGCAAGGTGCCACTCTGGATCATGACGGTGGCCACAGGACCACGGCCCTTGTCCAGGGCAGATTCCACGACCACGCCGCTGGCCAGAGTATCCAACGGGGCCTTGAGTTCCATCACTTCCGCCTGCAACAGAATCGATTCCAGCAGGCTGTCGACCCCGTCACCGGTGATAGCGGAGACATTCACGAACTGCACATCGCCGCCCCAATCTTCCGGGACGACTTCGTGCTTGCCGAGCTCCTGTTTGACCCGATCCGGTTGTGCTTCGGGCTTGTCAATCTTGTTGATTGCGACGATGAGTGGAACTTCCGCCGCTTTCGCATGCTGAATGGCTTCCACGGTCTGGGGCATGACGCCGTCGTCCGCCGCCACCACCAAGAGCACCACGTCTACGCCGGTGGCTCCGGCGACCATGTTGCGGATGAACCGCTCGTGGCCCGGCACATCAATGAGCCCCAGGCGGCGGCCGTCTGGGAGCATG
>SMWH01000024.1 GCA_004357005.1 Gammaproteobacteria bacterium | reverse complement strand
TGATCAGGCGCAGGTGGGGGTCTGCTTCGTCTGCGCCGTCCACATAAACGGCGATCTCGTCCACGTTGTTGAGATCCATCACCGGGATGCCCCTTTCCCGGAGCAGGGTTTCCGAGGCATCGGAACTGGAGACAGCGCCGTCGATGCGGGCGCTCATCTGTTTCAGCGCGTCAATGAAGAAATTGACCGTGGAACCCGTGCCGACTCCCACGACCATGTCGTCTTCGATATAGGCCATGGCCGCCTCGGCGGCGGCCTTTTTTTGTTCGTGTTGCGTCATGTCAACCTTCCTGAAATGATCGCGGCTGGAAAGCCGCTCCTACTGGCGGGGAATCGCGGCTGGAAAGCCGCTCCTACGGGAGCCGCGATTCCGCCCACCGTGCCCCCAATACCGTGACTGTCACGGTTTATTCCAGAGAGAGAATGAAATCAAATTCATTTTTGTTTACCGGCATGATCGACAGGCGGTTGCCGCGTTGCAGCAGCCGCATGCCTTCGAGCCGGCGCTGTTCCTTCAGCTCCTTCAGACCGATAGTGCGCTTGAGCTTTCGTTTGTAACGCACGTCCACCATCCACCAGCGGGGGTCGTCCGGATCGCTCTTCGGGTCATAGTGTTTTCCATCGGGATCAAACTGGGTATGATCCGGATAAGCCTTGCGGGCAACACTCGCCACGCCAACCACTCCTGGTTCAGGGCAACTGGAATGATAAAAGAGGATCAGGTCTCCCTTTTTCATTTCTTGCATGAAGTTGCGGGCCTGATAGTTGCGTATACCATCCCAGTGATCCACCCGTTCTTTTTTCAGATCATCGATGCTGTAGGCATCGGGTTCTGATTTCATCAACCAGTAGTCCATGCGTTTTCCTGATCCCCGAACCAGCGAATGCCGGTTTCAGTGACGACCCCATCGAGCGGGACATCCCACTCGTTTCGTTCCAGGTAAGAGCCGACCCTCTGGATGTCATAGGCCACGCCGAGAAGTGTGGGCCGGGCCGACTTGTTGTCCAATTTCGACTGGAAAGTGGCGTCATAGTAACCGCCTCCCATGCCCACCCGGGTGCCCAGATCATCAAAGGCGACGATGGGGCACAAGACCAGGTCAAGTTGTTCCACGGGACAGCCTGAGGCATCGGACTCCGGTTCCTCGATCCCATAACGGTTCGCAGTCAGCCGTGTGTCAGACGCAAACGGTCTGAACTCCAGGACCGTTCCGCGTCCGCCTGTTACAACGGGGAGACAGACGTGTTTGTCAGCGGCCCAGGCCTGTTCGATGATCGGCCGCAGTTCCAGTTCACCATTGATCGCCAGGTAGGCAGACAGAGCTCGCGCCTGTTTGAAAACCTCTGCCGCAGTGAGGTGGCTGCACACCGCCCGGGCAGCTTCGTCGCGGGCATCGTCGGACAAGGCGCAACGTCGTGCCCGGAGCCTGTGGCGGAGTTCTTTTTGTTCCTCCAGCAGGATGGTTTCAGTGCCCATGGCAGCTTGAAACTACCACTACCCGGGAGAGAAAAGAAAGGGCACCCTCCACGATGTCGGTACGGACCTTCGACCTTGAACCGGAGGTTCAGGTGGGGCCGCTACTACTCGCTCTTAGGCTTTCCGCTTGCGCGGACATGCACACCGAGCATGTTTCACGACTCCCGGGTATGACTTTAGGGTCAAGGCATATACCCGGTCCGCTATCGAGCACCGCAGAGGATGCCGGTACGATACGTTCAGGAACCCGGAGCGCCCAGAGCGCCGTCGAGCTTCTGATTGATTGCCTTTACCCGGGACCCAATGACCCGGGTGTATTCATCACCGTCGGCGCGTGCTTGCAGGAGTTCGTCGGCGATGTTGAGTGCTGTCACGACCGCGATGCGGTCCAGGCCGACTACGCGGCCGGCGTCCCTGAGTTCGCGCATTTTCCGGTCCAGGTAGCTGGCGGCCGCCAGCAGCGCATGACGTTCTTCCTCGGGGCAGGCAACCCGGTACTCCCGGTCCAGGATCTTGACGGTCACCGAGACGGGTTCTTTCATGCATGACGCTCCATCGCCTTGAGCCGACCGATCATGGCTTCCACGCGGGATCGCGCGCGTTCGGTCTGTGCCACCAGATCGGCGCGCTCGACCACGAGCGCTTCCTGGCTCTCACGCAGGGACCGATTTTCTTCTCTCAAACGCTTGCACATGTCCAATAACTCGTTCAGCCGGACCTCCAGCTGCTCGAGCTCCTGCTTGGTAAGCTCCTGCTCACGCATGCGATTACTATAGAACCGGCTCCACATGGGGTCAACGTTGCGGCGCTGCGCAACGATGAGCGGTCCAATGGCATAATGCGCGTTTGATTCCACGGCCGCGCCCGGCGGGCATCGACATGAGCACAGTTCCCGATTACGAGCAGGTGGAGGCTGCGCTTGACAGCCTGGGTGAGGCCAGGTCAGTGGCGGAGGCGCATGGCGCGTTGTGCGGCATGCTGTCAGCCGGCGGAGTCCAGTCTGGACACGCCTGGATCGAGGAATTACTTTCGGGTGTTGACGCAGACGCATCAACCCGGGATGTTCTTGATGTGCTGGTGCATGCTTCAGCCACGCAATTGATTGCCCAGGAACTCAGTTTTCAACCCCTGTTGCCGGATGACGAATCCGAATTGAGTTCGCAGGCGCGAGCGCTCGGCGAGTGGGTGCGCGGGTATCTGTATGCGCTCGGCGCCGGGGGGGGTGATACCGCCGGAGTGTCGGAAGAAATGAGGGAGGCGTTGACGGATCTTGAGCGGATCGAGCGCGCTGATTTCAACATGGACCATGCGGATGAGTCCGATGAGGTGGCATACGCGGAAGTACTCGAGTTCGTGCGAATGTCCGCGATTCTCATCAAGGACGAAATCGGGGCGTTGCGGAGTGAAGAACTCCTGCGCTGACTGGATTAGGAAATGAATCAGAAAGAGTTCACAAAACGACGTCGGCAACTCACGCGAATGATGGAATCGGATTCCATTGCTATCGTGCCGGCGGCGTCACCCAAGTTGCGCAACGGGGATGCCGACTACCCCTACCGGCAGGACAGCGATTTCTATTACCTGACCGGTTTTGCAGAGCCGGATTCGGTCATGGTGCTGGTTCCCGGGCGCGGGCACGCCGAATACATTCTTTTCTGTCGTGATCGTGATCCCAAGGCCGAGGCATGGGATGGACCTCGAGCGGGAACGGATGGTGCGGTAGAGGAGTTCGGCGCAGACGACGCTTTCCCCATCGCCGACATAAACGAGATCCTCCCGGGCCTGATGGAAGGCAAGGAGCGCGTTTACTACAACGTGGGCCGGAATCCGGATTTCGATCGCAAGATCATGAGTTGGGTCAACTCGATCCGGGCGAAGATAAAGAACGGCGCACACGTGCCCGGCGAATTCGTTTCGCTGGATTACCTGCTTCACGACATGCGGCTCTACAAGAGTCGCGCGGAGATCACCGCCATGCGCAAAGCTGCGCGCATCAGCGCCGAAGCGCATCGCAGGGCGATGATGGAATGCGAGCCGGGCATGCAGGAATACGAGCTTGAGGCGCTGTTCTTGCACACCTTCCGTTCGCATCAGGCGTACCCGGCTTACAACTCCATCGTAGGTGGCGGTCCCAATGCCTGCATCCTGCATTACACCAGCAACAGCGACACGTTGGAGGATGGGGAGCTGGTACTGATAGACGCAGGTTGCGAGTATGACTTCTATGCCTCAGACATCACCCGCACTTTTCCCGTCAACGGCCGGTTCAGCAAGGAACAACGGGCGATTTATGACGTGGTGCTCAAGGCACAGAAAGCCGCCATCGACAAGATCAAACCAGGCAACCACTGGAACGAACCACACGAGGCCGCGGTCCGCGCGGTAACCAGTGGTCTGATAAAACTCGGCATCCTCAAGGGCACCCAGCGGCAGCGCATAAAGGATGAGAGCTACCAGAAGTTCTTTATTCACAGAACCGGTCACTGGATCGGCATGGATGTGCATGATGTGGGTGACTACAAGGTCGGTGACGAATGGCGGGTGTTGGAACCGGGCATGGTTGGGACGGTGGAGCCCGGGATCTATATTCCGACCGGGTCCCGGGGGGTGGCGAAAAAATGGTGGGGCATCGGTGTGCGCATCGAAGACGATGTACTGGTAACGCGCGATGGCCATGATGTGCTGAGCAAGGATATCCCCAAGGAGGTGGACGAGATCGAAGCACTGATGGCTGGCGGTCTTCCCTTCCGCCGGTCGCGCAGGAAGGCGGCCTGAGCTTTCCATGAGCGACCTGATCCACGATGTCATCATTGTCGGCGGTGGACTCGTGGGCGCGAGCCTGGCGTGTGCGCTCTCGGGTCATGGTCTGCGGCTGGCCGGCATCGAGGCGGCGACCTTCAAACGCCGATCGAAGTCCACTTACGACGACCGCAGTCTGTCGCTGGCCTGGGGGTCCAGGCAGATATTCGAGACCCTGGGCATCTGGCAGCGTCTGGGTGACGCGCCCGAGCCCATTCACCGGATCGAGATATCCCAACGCGGGCGTTTCGGTCGCGCGCGCCTGGACCGCAGCGATCATGGAGTCGATGCCCTGGGCTACGTGGTGGAAGCACGTATTCTCGGGGCGGCCGTTCTGGACCAGGTCGAATCCCTCGATGATCTGGAGATGTTCTGCCCGGCGAGCATGGAAGAACTGACGGTGGGTGATGATGCTGCTGAAGTCTCCGTGATCGAAGGTGATCAAACACGCGTCTTGCGCGGGCGAGTCGTTGTAGGCGCCGATGGTGCGGGTTCCCGGGTGCGCGAACGCCTGGGAATTGGTGCGCGCACGCTGGATTACGCCCAGTCGGCGGTCATTGCCAATGTCACGCCTGAGAAACCTCACAACAACTGCGCCTACGAGCGTTTTACGGACAGCGGGCCCATGGCTCTGCTGCCTCAGCCTCACGGGCGCTGCGGGGTCGTGTGGACCGTTCGCAAGGACGGTATGGATGACATTCTTGCGTTGTCCGACGAACAGTTTCTCGAGCAGCTGCAACGCAGGTTTGGTTACGCATTGGGGCGTTTCGAGCGCGCGGGAAGGCGCAGCGCCTTTCCGCTGAAACTTGTTGTGAGCAACGAAAACGTGCGGCCGCGTGCGGTGATCATCGGCAACGCGGCCCACAACCTGCACCCCGTAGCGGGCCAGGGTTTCAATCTCGGCCTCCGGGACGTGGCGGTGCTGGCGGAGGTGATCGTCGAGGCCCACAGGTTGGGCGAAGATCCCGGCGCGCTGGACGTGCTGAAACGATACGGTCGCTGGCGGCGCCGTGACCAGCGGGGATCGACCCTGCTGACCGATGGGCTCGTCCGCGTGTTCTCGAACGATTTCACGCCGTTGGCGGCGGCACGCGCTGCCGCGCTCGTGGGTCTGGATCTCATCCCCGGCGCCCGCAGGGCTGTCACGCGCCGGACCATGGGAATTGCCGGCAAGCTGCCCCGGCTGGCACGAGGAGTTCCTCTGTGATTGACACAAGAGTTTCGCGGCTGGAAAACCGCTCGTGCAAAGATACCGCTCGAACAATCGCGGCTGGAAAGCCGCTCCTA
>SMWH01000023.1 GCA_004357005.1 Gammaproteobacteria bacterium | reverse complement strand
GTGATCCTGAACAACCAGATGGATGATTTCTCGGCCAAGGCCGGCGTCCCCAACTTCTACGGGCTGCTGGGCGGCGAGGCCAACGCCATCGAACCCGGAAAGCGGCCGCTTTCCAGCATGACGCCGACCTTCGTTTTCAGCGATCAGGTGCAGGCCGCGCTGGGAACGCCCGGCGGCGGCCGGATCACCACCATGGTGTTGCTGGGAGTGCTGGATCTCGTGGACGGCAACCCGCCAAGTTCCTGGGTATCCTTGCCGCGCTTCCACCACCAGCACCTGCCGGACGAAATCGTTTTCGAACCCGGCGCCTTTACGGACGAGGAGCAACTGAAACTGATCGCACTGGGACACACGCTCAAGCCCCGGGACAGGAGCTACGGGAACATGCACGTGGTCATGTGGCATCGTCCGAGTAATGGCGTACAAGGCGCCAGCGATTCCCGCTGGCCCTCCGGCCGGGCCCTGGTCCAGTGAGGTGCGTGCAATGATGTCCCGCCAGTTATTGGGTCTTCTGGTTTGTGTCGGTCTGTTGGGGTGCCAGCAATCGCCCGATGCCACGGCCGCGCCTGCCTCCGAACGGGCCGCGGCGGTGGAATTCGCCGATGGGCTGCCCTGGCTGAATGTTTCAGAACCCCTCAGTCTCGAAAAACTCCGGGGCAAGGTCGTGCTGCTGGATTTTTGGACCTACGGTTGCGTCAATTGCATGCACGTGATCCCCGACCTGCAGCGCCTGCAGGCGAAGTACGGCAACAAGCTTGCGGTCATCGCCGTGCATTCTCCCAAGTTCGAGAACGAAAAGAACTTCAATACCCTGCGCAATATCGTCGTGCGTTACGGCATCGAGCACCCGGTGGTAAACGATGTGGATTTCAGCCAGTGGCGCAGTTACGGGATCCGGGCGTGGCCCACGCAGGTTGTCATTGACCCGGCGGGTGGCGCAGTCACCTCCGTTTCCGGCGAAGGCAACTATGATCGTCTCGATAAGGTAATCGGTGACCTGGTGGCGGAGTTCGAAGGCCGGCTGGATGAGTCGCCTTTGCCTGTTTCGCTGGAGAAGGATCGGCTCAAGGATTCCACCCTGGCGGCGCCCGGAAAAATCGAGGTGACCGATCGTTGGGTAGCGATCAGCGACACCCTGCATCACCGGATCCTGTTCGCGGACCACGACGGCAAGGTGCAACACATCTTCGGTGGTCCGGAAAAGGGTTACGTGGATGGATCAAAGGCTGAGGCCCGCTTCAACCAGCCCCAGGGCGTGGTTTTCGACGGTGACAACACCGTTTATGTGGCGGATACCGGCAACCACACCATCCGGCGCATCGATCTCGACCAGGGCACCGTGGAAACCGCCGCCGGCACGGGGAAAAACGAGTTCTATCTGGGCGGCGAAAAACCGGCGCGCAGTCTCGGCTTGCGTTCGCCGTGGGATCTCGCATTGCGCGATGGACAGCTCTATGTGGCCATGGCGGGTTCTCACCAGATCTGGAAGATGGATCTGGAACGCGATGTCATCGGTCCCTGGGCCGGCAGCGGGCGCGAGAGCATCATTGACGGACCGGTCGCCACCTCCGCCTTCAGTCAGCCCAGTGGTCTGGATATCGAAGGTGACTGGCTCTATGTGGCGGATTCAGAGGACTCGGCGGTGCGCCGTATCCACCTCTCGGAAGAAAGAGTAGAAACGTTGGTGGGGACGGGATTGTTCGATTTCGGCGATCGCAACGGGTCCTTCGATCAGGCTTTGTTGCAGCACGTGCTGGGAGTGGCGGTGATTGATGGTGAACGCATTGCCGTGGCCGATACCTACAACCACCAGCTCAAGGAGTTGCACCTGGGCGAGCGACAGGTCTCGACGTTGGCAGGCACCGGGCAGCCGGAAGGCGGCGCCGGCGCGCTCAACGAACCGGGTGGACTGTCCTACTGGAACGGGAAACTGTACGTGGCCGATACCAACAACGACCGTGTCATGGTGCTGGATCTGGACGGAGGCACCTTTGCCGTCTGGCCCGTTTGGCTCAAATGACGCTGGCTGATTTCGATCTCTATCGTTTTCTCTCGGACCGGGCGCGGGTCAGGTTAATGGTCTATGCGGGCCTGGCCGCCCTGGCTTTGGGGCTCGGCATGTCCCATATCGGCGGATCCCTTAAAACCGGCGGGGCGCCCTGGGGGATTATTTCTCTGGAACTTGCCCACACCCCGGATCAGGCGCAGGCGGTTCTGGCCAGTTGGGATGCGGCCGCCCGTGTCGATGCGGGCCTGGTCGTGGGCCTGGATTTCGTGTTCGCGTTGTCTTATGTGTTGTTCCTGTCCTTGATGTGCATGCAGTTGGCGGGCCAGCTTTATAGCTGGCACCGGGTCGCGGCGTTGGTCGGTGTAGTCTTGTCCTGGGCCGTCGTGTTGGCCGGGGTGGCCGATGTGGTGGAAAACGTCGCTTTGATCCAGATGCTCCGTGGTTCGGAGTTGCCTCTCTGGCCAACTGTTGCGTACTGGAGCGCCGTGCCGAAATTCGTCACCATTCTGCTTTCAGTGGTCTTTTGCTTCTGGGGGTGGCTGTTCTACTTGAACTCGGTAGCGTTGCACCAGTTCCGCGAAGGAATGCGCGCCGCCGACGCGGGAGCGGCTTCCAGCCGCGATTCTCGCGACTGACAACCGTCACCTCCGGGGGACAGGTTGCCCCCATCCTTTGGCGAAACTCCAGGACCGTTTCAGCGCTGGCAGGCGGGGCAGTAGAACGCCGATCGCTGGCCGATCCGGGCGGTTTTGATCGGCGTCTTGCAGCGGCGGCACGGTTCGCCTTCCCTGTCATAGACCTGCAACTGCTGCCCGAAATAACCCGGTTGTCCCCGTTCGCGGACGAAATCCTTCAGGGTGGTTCCGCCGTCTTCGATGGCTTCGGACAAAACGTCCCGTATCGCATCGACCAGGGCTGCGTAGCGGGCTTGGCTGATCCTGCCAGCCGCGCGTTTCGGGTGGATACGGGCCCGGAACAGTGATTCGCTGGCGTAGATGTTGCCCACGCCCACGACGATGTGGCTGTCCATGATGAAGTTTTTCACCGCGACCCGGCGTCCCCGGGAGGCTTGCCACAACACGTCACCGGTGAAATCACCCGCAAGCGGTTCCGGGCCGAGATCTCTGAGCAGCCTGTGCTGCAGGGGATCCCGGGTCGTCCAGTGAATGGAACCGAAGCGGCGCGGGTCACGAAAGCGCAAGACGCCGCGGTCGAAAATCAGATCCACGTGGTCGTGCTTGCCTGGCGGGGTGTCCGGTCCAACGAAACGCAGGGACCCGGACATGCCCAGATGCAGCAGCGTCGTCCCGGTATCGCTCCGGATCAGCAGGTATTTGGCGCGCCGGTCCACGGCATGGATGACGGTGCCCGGGAGCGCCCGCGCCCAGCGGGGTGATACGGGCCAGCGCAGCCGGCGGTCGCGGACCACGATATCGCGCACTCTCTGGCCGCTGATCAGGGGTTCGATCCCACGGCGGGTCGTCTCGACTTCCGGCAGTTCGGGCATGGCTGCGCGATTCTACTATCATGTGCGCGCGTCCCATCACGAACATGACTGCGTCCGAATCCATTACGGTGCTGGGGGTCGATACCGGCGGCACCTTTACCGATTTCGTGCTGCTGCGCGACGGGCAGCTTTCCGTACATAAGGTGTTGTCCACGCCGGCGCGCCCGGAAGAGGCCATCCTTGACGGTACGGGGGCTCTGGGTTGTCTGAACCGGGAACTGCGTCTGGTGCATGGCTCGACGGTGGCCACCAACGCGGTCCTCGAAGGCAAGGGCGTGCGGACCGTTTATATCTGCAATCGGGGCCTGCGCGACGTACTCACGATCGGCCGCCAGCAACGCGCCGAGCTGTTCAACCTGCAGCCCGACCCGGTACCGCCGCCGGTTCCCCGGGAGTTGTGCGTCGAAACCGGCGGCCGGCTGGGTGCCGATGGTTCGGTGGTGGAGCCGCTGAGCCAGGACGATCTCGATGCGCTGGCGGCGCGCGTCCGTGAACTCAATCCCGAGGCGATCGCGATCAATCTTTTGTTTTCCTTTTTGGACGACCGCTTCGAACGTGCCGTCGAGCAGGTCATGCCCGAGGGCGTACTGGTTTCCCGGTCGTCGGCGGTGCTGCCGGAGCAGGGGGAATACGAACGGGGGATCGCCACGTGGCTCAACGCCTATGTGGGCCCGCTCATGGCCAATTACCTGCGGCGTCTGACCCAACGCCTGCCCCATGCCCACGTTGCGGTGATGCAGAGTTCCGGCACGACGCTTGCGGCGGAGCAGGTGCACAAACACTCGGTGCATCTGTTGTTGTCCGGTCCCGCGGGTGGTCTGGCCGGGGCGCGTTACCTGGGCAGCCTGGCCGGGGAAGAACGGCTGCTGAGTTTCGACATGGGCGGCACGTCAACCGATGTGGCGCTCATTGACGGGGACATCCGGTTGACCAGCGAAGGACACGTGGGACGATTCCCCGTCACCGTTCCCATGGTGGATATGCACACCATCGGCGCCGGCGGTGGGTCACTGGCTCGTCTCGACCCGGGTGGCCTGTTGCTGGTGGGTCCGGAATCCGCGGGCGCCTCGCCGGGGCCCGCCTGCTATGGCCGGGGTGGGAAGCAGGCAACGGTGACCGATGCGAACCTGGTGTTGGGTCGTTTGCCCGACAAGGTCCGCCTGGGTGGCACTCACGTACTCGACCCGGCCGCCGCCCGGCAAGCGCTCGAAATCATCGCACGTCCCATGGGTGTGTCCACCGAGGAGGCCGCGGCGGGTGTCATCCGGATCGCCAACGAACACATGGTGCGCGCCTTAAGGGTGATCTCCCTGGAACGCGGTTTTGATCCGCGCGAGTTCACCCTGTTCTGTTTCGGTGGCGCGGGCGGTTTGCATGTGTGCGCCCTGGCCGAAGCGCTGGACATGCGCAAGGCCATGGTTCCCATCCACGCCGGCGTGCTCTCGGCGCTGGGCATGCTGGTGGCGGAACCGGGCCGGCAGCGATCACGTGGATTGATCAGCCCATTGGGCGATGTGCCTGGGCATGAAATCGATGGTCATTTCGATGCCCTGTCCGATGAAGCGCGGCAGGAACTGGAAGAAGAAGGTGTTTCTGTCGGGGACTTGCGCGAGCTGCGCAGTCTGGATCTGCGTTATCAGGGTCAGAGTTACACCCTTACCGTTCCCTGGCGCGACTCGGCGACCGGTGAGTTGTTTCACGCCGCACACGAACGGCGTTATGGTCACCGGCTGGACATGCCGGTGGAGATGGTGGCGCTCCGGGTGGATGTTCGGGCCCGGCCCCGGGACCCGGGTCTTCCCCGGATTCCGGACAGCGGCGGAGAGATCAGCCCGGAATACCATACGCACGCGTATGGGCAGTCGCAGCCGGTGCCCGTATTTCAGCGTGAAAGCCTGGGCGCCGGGCACCGTATCGACGGTCCGGCCGTTGTGGTGGAAAGCGTTGCTACCACTTGGATTGCCCCGGGCTGGACCGCCCTGGTGGACCCATCCGGGACCATATGGCTGGGACGCGGCGAGCCGGCTCCGGTATAGTGGCCGAAATTTGACCAACTCCGGAGACATTTCCCTAGTGATCGATTCTATTTTGAGCTTCCTCAACACGGGCCTTTTGGACATGTCGGTGTGGGGGAAAATCGCCGTCTTTTTCATCCTGGTGCAAATCACGGTGTTTGCCGTTTCCATTTTCCTGCACCGCAGCCAGGCCCATCGGGCCGTGGAACTGCACCCCATCGTGAGCCACTTCTTCCGGTTCTGGCTGTGGCTGACCACCGGCCAGATCACGAAACAGTGGGTGGCCGTGCACCGTAAGCATCACGCCCGTGTTGAGACGGATGACGACCCCCACAGCCCGCAGAAGAAGGGCATCAACACGGTGGTTTTCCGGGGCCTTGAGCTCTACACCGAGGAAGCGGCGAAGCACAGCACGATCAGGGATTACGGGCACGGGTGCCCGGACGACTGGATGGAGCGGAATGTTTACTCGTCGTCGGGTTTTTACGGTCTCGGCCTGTTGCTGGTCGTGGAAATCGCCCTGTTTGGCGTGTCCGGGCTGGCCATATGGGCGATGCAATTAGTGTGGATCCCCTTCTGGGCGGCGGGCGTCATCAATGGGATCGGCCACTGGTGGGGCTATCGCAATTTTGAAACCCCGGATGAGTCGACCAACATCGTCCCCTGGGGAATTATCATGGGTGGCGAAGAACTGCATAACAACCATCACGCTTTCCCGAGTTCAGCGCGTTTTTCCTGGCAGAAGTGGGAGTTCGATTTCTCCTGGTGGGTAATACGCGGCCTGCAGGCCGTTCGCCTCGCCGAGGTCAAGAAGGTGTCCAGCGCCCCGGACATGCTTCCCGAGAGCCCACCGGTGGATCTGGATAATCTGCGTGCGATCGTCAAACACCGTTTCCAGGTCATGACGGCTTACTGTAAGGACGTCATCGTGCCGGTCATGCAAGACGAGTTGCAGCGTGTGGGCCGAAAGACCCGGCGCCTGGTGACCCGAGACAACGAGTTACTGGATGATCAGTCCAGGGCGCGGTTGCAGAAACTGCTGGCCGACAACCCGGTGATCGGGACCGTCTACCAGTTCCGCAACAGCCTGCAACGGATCTGGAACCGCTCCAACGCCAACCACGAAGTGCCCCTCAAGGCCCTGCAGGATTGGTGCAGGGAAGCCGAGGAAACCGGGATTCAGGCCTTGCAGGATTTCGCTCATACCCTGGTGCGCTACCGGCTCCAGGCGGCAGCGTAAAAAACCTGTAGGGCGGCTTCCCAGCCGCGAACAAAAAAACCCCGCCAGCGGCGGGGTTTTTCTTGGCCCTGTGTAGGAGCGGCTTTCCAGCTGCGATTG
>SMWH01000022.1 GCA_004357005.1 Gammaproteobacteria bacterium | reverse complement strand
CAGTGGACTGGGACGAGTGGCGGTCCTGGATTTCGATGTGCATCACGGCAACGGGACGCAGGCGGTGTTCTGGAACGACCCGGACGTGCTGTATGCGTCCACTCATCAATACCCAGGCTATCCCTGGACCGGCGCGAGCGGGGAAACGGGCGTTGGCAACATCATCAACCGGCCCCTGGCCCCCGGCAGCGCCTCGGAGCCTTTCCGCGACGCCTGGACCGGGATTCTGGAAGCGTTAGCCGCCTTCAGACCCGAGATGGTCCTGGTCTCCGCCGGGTTCGACGGCCATCGCCTCGATCCACTGGCTGATTTGAATCTGGAAACGGAGGATTTCGCCTGGCTAACCGGACAGATCCGCAATTTCGCCCGGGATTGCTGCGAAGGTCGGGTGGTCTCACTGCTCGAAGGCGGTTATGACCTGGAAAGCCTCACCGAATCGGTGGTGGCTCATGTTTCGGCCTTGAATACCTAGCCGTCACTTGGCACGTTCTCGCCGCACGGTTTCCAGAAACTCACACACACTCGTCACCGCCTCCAGCATGCGCGGTGTCGACCGGTGCAAAAGATCCGCGCTCACCGTGAACATGGCGCCGTTGCGCACGGCGGTCAGCATGGGAAATGCATTCCACCGTGCCAGGGGCGATGCGGCCTGGGGCCAGGTCCCGGCCAGGATCACTTCCGGATCCGTCTGGATTACCGCCTCAACCGAAACGGTGGACGCGAGTTCTTCCAGCTCGCTGAATACGTTCTGCCCGCCACACAAAGCCAGCACTTCGCTGATGATATGAGTACCGCCGACGGTGTACAGGGGGCGGGGTGCGATCTGGTAGAAGACTCGCAAGGGGGAAACGTCGGCATGAGTTTCGGCCAACTCCGCCATGCCGGTTTCGAATTGAGTGGCGGCCTTTTCGGCCGTTTCTTCGTGGCCGGTCAACGCGCCCAGATCACGCAGAGAGCGGGGGATGTCCGCAAGTTTCAGGGCATCCGTAACGTAGACAGGCATGCCCCGGGTCTCCAGCCATTCGACCAGTTCCACCGCCGTGCCACTGTCCCAGGCCACTACCAGTTCCGGGTTGAGCAACAGCAAACGCTCCCGGTCCACGCGGAAAGCGTCCCCTATTCGAGGGATCTCCCGGGCTTCCGCGGGCCAGTCGCTGTGCTCGACGGTGGCAATGATGACCTCCTGCGCGCCCAGCACGAAGAGCAGTTCAGTGATGTGCGGTGTGAGACTCACCACCCGCCGCGCCGGCGCTTCGAGTCGCACGCTCCGGCCGCGCACATCCACGACATGCACCGCGCCGGCGGCCGCCACCGGCCCGACGAGACAGATCAGGAGTGCGAAGACAGCGCCGCGCACGTCAGCCGAGCCAGCCGACCAGGGTAAACACCGCGAGCACCGTGAGCCACACCATCAGGGCGCGCCACAACAGACGCATCGCACAGCGCACGCGCCAGGTGGGGCCGGTCGTGTCCTCTTCGTCTTGCAGATCCGATCGCATGGCGTTGACCGCGCTCAAGCCCACCGGACCCACGAAGCCGGGATCCGGGTTCAGCAACCCGTGCCCCGCATCAGCCACCCATGCGCGCCAGGCACGCATGACCGCATCGAAGTTGGTCGAAACCGCAAGCGCGAGGACTTCCAGCACCGCCACGGGCCAGGCCAGCGCGCCATGAAGCAATACAGTGTCTTCATGCAGGCGTTCAGGCATGTCGCTGAGCAACTGCACGCCCTGGCTGAGTTTCTGGATCAACCGAAAGGTGACGGCGCCGGCAGCACCGAAAAGACAGAACCACAGCAACACGCCGAACCAGCGTTGCAATGACTCATTGAAAATGGCCGCCACCAGTTCATCTTCGGTGTGCTCTCGGGCCACTTCGTGTCCGAGCAGATGCTTGAGGTGTCCCAGCGCCGAGTTTTTGTCGCCACGGTCCAGCGCTTCCAGATAACTCTCCACGTCCCGGTCCAGATCACGAGAGCCCCAGGTGTAGACCAGAATCGCCACGCCAAAAGCGAAACCCGCAAGCCCCGTCAGATAAGCCTGGACCAGCGCCACCGCCAGCACCGGCGGCACGATGATCACCGCCACGCCCAGCGCACCGTTCCAGAGACGCCGTCCCTTGAATAACCGGTTCAAGGCTTCGGCGTAGCGCGTGAACCAGCGCGTCGTCCGCAAGCCCGCAATGCCAGTGATGGAATGGCTCAAGGCGATAGCAATGATGACGGCAATCAGGGTCATGAGTCTTCAGGCCAGCAGTTCATTCAGTCGTTTCCAGTCAAAACACGGCCCGGGATCGGTTTTCCTTCCCGGCGCGATGTCGCTGTGGCCCACAACACGGCTTCGATCAATCCCTGCGTAGGCGGTTTCGAGGGCGGCAATGACCTCGGCGAGTCGTTCGTATTGTACCGGCTCGAATGGCTGTTCATCGCAGCCTTCCAGTTCGATCCCCACGGAAAAGTCATTACAGCCATGTCTTTGGCAGTAGCTGGATTCGCCCGCGTGCCAGGCGCGCCTGTGAAATGGAACGTATTGAGTTAACCCGCCGTTGCGCCGAATGAGCATGTGCGCGGAAACATGTTGGTCGAAGATGTCCCGGAAATACGGATGCGCGTCCGGATCAAGGCAGTTGCAGAACAGATCATCGATCCAATGACCGCCGAATTCTCCAGGAGGAAGACTGATCGCGTGCACAACGATCAATTCCGGTGTGGCGCCGTTTGGCCGGTCGTCACAATTGGGGGACGACAAGAACCGCGCGTCTTCGATCAAGCCAGCGTCTATATCCAGGCGCATTTCAGTCTTTTGTTCGGCTTGGCCAAAGGCTTTTCCAGTTGGGCACGGAGCGCAGAGACTCTTCCCCCTCATCGTACCAATCCTCAATGAGCCGAAACGCAATGGAAAAGGGGGGCGACAGCCGCAGAGAATCATCGATGAGTTCCCGGCGTATTCGTTCTCTGGAGAACCACCGGGCGTCTTCCAGCTCCTCGCCCAGGGTGATCTCATCACGACCCGCGCGCCCACGAAAGCCCAGCATGATCGAAGACGGAAACGGCCATGGCTGCGAGGACTGGTAACGAACCCGATCGATCCCCACGCCGGTTTCTTCGAAAACCTCGCGCACCACCGCCGCCTCCAGCGTTTCACCCGGTTCCACGAATCCGGCGACACAGGAATAACGGCCAGGATCCCAGAACGACTGGCGGCCAAGAAGGCACCGGTCCTCATGCTCCACCAACACGATGACGGCCGGGTCCAGGCGTGGGAACTCCTGGGTTTCGCAGCGCCGACAGTACCGGACATGGCCGGCTTCCCGAATCTCGGTGGCGGTACCGCAGTGCCCGCAAAAACGGTGCCGCTCGTGCCAGTAAACCATGGCACGGGCATAGGCCAGCAGGCTGGCATCGGGTTCAGCCATGAGGTTGCCGACCTGGCGCAGGGTCCGGTACCGGCCACGGGTCTCCGTCTCGAGCCGGCGCGCCAGGGATTCATCGGCGATTTCGACGGCGAAATGGGCAACCTCGTTGAGAACGCCCAGCAGAATGGTTTGTTCGCCGCCGAGGGAAGCAGACCAGTCGGCGGCCGGGAGCAATACCGGGCGCAGGGGGTCACCGTCCTCGACCAGGGAACGGGTTTGCCAGACGGTGACCAGACGCGCCTCGGCGCTGCTCAGCGCCGCCTCGAGCCAGTCGGCATCGCGGCGGCGTTCCACGACCCGGTCACCGTCCCAGCCTCCGAAGGTATTCAGTGAAGACCGCCGCAGGTGATCCATACCCGTACTGGCCCGTGGTTGGAGTGGAGTCAGCCTGTCAAACCGAGAACGAGGATCCGCAACCGCAGGTGGTGGCGGCGTTCGGATTGCGGATCACAAACTGAGCCCCACCCAGGTCTTCGACAAAATCGATCTCGGCCCCGGACAGATACTGATAACTCAGCGGATCCACGAGCAGGGTCACACCCTGGTTGTCCACCCGGGCGTCACCATCGGCGATCTCCTCGTCGAAGGTGAATCCGTACTGGAAACCGGAACAGCCGCCACCGGTGATATAGACGCGCAGCTTGAGGTTGGGGTTGCCTTCCTCTTCGACCAGCGCCTTTACTTTGCTGGCAGCGGCATCCGTAAATACCAGACTTGGTGGCGGGATTGTTGGTTGGCTATCCATATTCGCTACAGGGCGCCTTCAGGCGCTCTTGATTCTCGTTCCCTCAGACGACTTGGACTCCGTTGGCTTGGACTCGGTTGGCTCTGACCTCACCGTTTCCAGTTTTTTACCGGCTGCCCGTGGCGGTTTCTTGGCCCCGTCCTTATGGAGCAGCTTGCCGTTAAGTTGTGCGCCCACTGCCATCTCGATCAGTTTGTAGTGGACATTGCCTTTGACCCGAGCCTGGCTGGCGAGTTCGATCCGCTCGCTGATATGCACGTCACCGTGCACCGTGCCGTCGATCACGAGAAACGGCACCTTGACCTCACCTTCAACGACACCGTTTTCGCTCACGGTGAGAACCGACGACGAGCCGTCATCAGCAACCACGTTTCCCTTGATGGTCCCGTCCACGTGCAATCCGCCCTTGAACCGGACGTCTCCCGTAATCTCTGTCTGCGCACCGATCACCGTGTCGATCTTGGTGCCGTCCGGCGAATTCTCTTCATTGAACATTCGTCGTATCTCCTTTTCGTTCGATATCCACCCATTCGAACGTACGTTCAACACCATCGGTATCCGAACCTGCCGGGACCAACCGGACACGGACCCTGCGGGGCAAAAAATCCGCGGGCAGCAAAATATCCCCGCGAACCACCTGAAAGTACTTGAAAGCATACTCCAAACCGGCTTCCGGGTTCACGGTGCCCAGTTGGGCCCAGGCCAACTCGCGCAGCTTGCCGTTCCCGACCCCCTCCACGGACAGCCGGACCCGGCCGTGGGCCTCGGGGGCTTCCCGGGCATCATGAGTCAGGGTGAGGACGAATCGCCGGACGCCACCTGGCGCCCGGGCCATTTCGAGGCTGTGGACCTGCAGACCTCCGGCACCGTCGCCGGAGGCCACCAGGCTCTCGTAAAACACCAATTCCCCGCGCAGATCGGCGATCTGCCGATCGCGCTCCACCAACATCTGCCGCGTGCGCGTCTCCGCGTCGCCGGAGATTTGATCGGCGCGTTCCAGTATGGCGACGCGTTCGCGCAGGACCTTCAGTTCCGACTCCGCGGAGAAGAGTTTTTCTCTCAACGCATCACGTTCGGAGAACAAGGAAGCATTGTCGTCACCGCCCAGCCGATAGGCGACCTGCCACGCGACAAACAGAGCAATGACTACTCCCACCGCAACCGCCACGCGCATCGCCCAAATGCGCCGCGGCCGGTACTCGCGCAATACGAATCTTCCTGCACCGGGTCTCATGCGTGGATCGGGTCTCGACAATGTCGCGGAAAAAAAAGCGGCCGAAGCCGCTTTTGACTAGGGTGTAGCAGTTCTTGTTATTGTTGGTTTTTGTGGTAGGGGCCACGGTTTTCACCGTGGTTACGCATTTTTATACAGACACACGTCGCGCAGGTCAAGGAAAAACCGACAACCAAAATTGACTTTATCTGCCTTTTTCTGGCGGGACAAAAAACTTTGTTCTATCAGTACAAAACACATCATCTTGCGTTCGCGATCATCATGTCAGCGCAACCGCTCACGTGTTCGCGCTGGTTCAAACCGGCTTCGTGTCAGTGACGGTGTCATGAATCCAGTGCGGGTTTTGTCACCCGGGATTTTGCTGGCGGTTCTGCTTGGTGGTTCGGATGACCGCTGATTCCGGCCGGCAAGAGGCATTCTCCAGGGCTTGGGTGGGCCGCATTTGCAGGCCGTTTCAGGGGTCCATGGTCGCGGGTTTACGCCGTCGATAAGAATCATTATCATGTTTAGACAGCTTCCAGGTTTGAGACCGGCAATGGACCGCCGTTGCGCCCGATATGCCAGATCACAAGACGCAGGATGAACAGTCCATCACCCGGCTGATGAATCACCGGGGGATCCGACCCACTTATCAGCGGTTGCTGGTTGCGCACCAACTGTTCGATCATCAGGAACATCTGACGGCCGACCAGATCCATGAACGCCTCAAGGACCGGGGAATCGCCTGTTCCAGAGCAACCGTCTACAACGCGCTGAAGCTGTTTGTCGACAAAGGCATCATCCGGGAAGTCATCGTGGACCCGGGTCGTACCTATTACGACTCGATCACCGACCCGCACCACCACATATTCAACGTGGATACCGGGGAATTGACGGACCTGGACGTGAACGCGATCCAATTGGGCAAGACGCCGAATCTGCCCAGGGGAACCGTGCTGGAAGATATGAGCGTCGTGGTGCGGGTGCGAAACGACTCGGCCTGAAATACGGCCCTCGCCTGTCTGGGGCCTGTCTGGGGCCTGTCTGGGGCTTACCTGGCCGATTGCAGATAATTTTCCAGTCCCGTCTTTTTGATGAGTTGCAACTGGGTTTCGAGCCAGTCCACGTGTTCTTCTTCTGAATCCAGGATCTGTTCCAACAATTCGCGACTCACGTAGTCCCGCACTTCTTCAAAATAGGCGATCGCGTCACGCAAGTCGGGAATGGCGCGCATCTCCAGCTTGAGATCGCATTCGAGCATTTCCTGAGGGTTTTCTCCAACCAGCAGCTTGCCGATGTCCTGGAAGTTCGGAAGCCCCTCCAGAAACAGGACGCGTTCGGTCAACTCATCCGCGTGCTTCATTTCGTCAATAGATTCCTCGCGCTCCTTCTCCGCGAGAACTTTGAAGCCCCAGTCCCCGTACATCTTGGCGTGCAGGAAATACTGGTTGATGGCCGTCAACTCGTTCTTGAGCACCGTGTTGAGGTGCTGGATTACCTTGGGGTCACCTTTCATGGGTTTGTGTCACCGGTTTCTCTATAGGTGTTTTCCACTATATAGAAACATCGCGTTTCATGACGAAACGCGAATTATTCTCGTTGGCGTTTCGCTGCAGGAGCGGATTCGTGCAGGAGCGGCTTTCCAGCCGCGATAAAGAAATCGCGCCACGAATGGCGCTCCTACAACCGGATGGGCGGTTTCTGTAGGAACGGCTTGTGTAGGAGCGGCTTTCCAGCCGCGATAAAGAAATCGCGCCACGAATGACGCTCCTGCAACCGGATGGGCGGTTTCTGTAGGAACGGCTTGTGTAGGAGCGGCTTTCCAGCCGCGATGGGATCAGGCCGCGGCAACTTCAAGATAGACGAGGTTGCCAGCCCTGACTTCGATCGCCTCAGCAAGGAGCTCTTCAGCCAGGTCCTGGCAGGTCCCACAGGCCATGCTGCAGCCCGTGTGCAGCCGGAGTTCGGCGAGCGACCGCACGCCATTGTCCACGGCTTCGCGGATGGCGTTCTCGGTCACGGCGTTGCACACGCACACATACATGATGGGCTTATCCTAAACGCAAATGAGAATGATTGTCAATTACACATTTCCCGCAACCCCCCAAGGGGGCGAATCAGGCAGCGTCAGGGGGTCTGAGACAAGGCGAAAACCGCCGAAGAAGCGCAATGTACACGCCAGTACATGAGCATTCTGAGGCGATTTTCAACGCCGTATCGGATTCTCTGACACGGCCTGATCAGAAGGCGACCCGGACACCAGCCAGGAAAGACCGGGGTTTCCCCGGCCGCGCCCCCGCCGGCCGCCGCGCAACGATGTATTCCTGGTCGAAAAGGTTGTCGATGCGCCCAAACAGCTGGGCTCTGTCGTTGAGCTGGTATTCGCCGGAAATATCGATGACGAAGAAATCGTCCGTTCCCTCGCCGGCGGGGATGGCCCCGGACCCGGCAATGGTCCGTGTGGCATCCGCATAGTTGCCGACAACCCAGGCCGCCCAGCGCATGCCGGTCAGACCGGCGGACAACTGGAACTGGTTCTCGGGTATATACGGGAGCTCGTCACCAGCCACGACATCACCCCAGGGATCGAAATCGCTCTCGAAACTGTTCTGGAACCCGGTCTGGGTCCAGGTGTAGGCAAGACGCACTGGCAACTGAACTGACCGCCGACTCAAAAACTGGTGCGCCAGGACCAGTTCCAACCCATAAACCTCGACTTCGCCACCATCGAACTGGTCCCCTATTTCACAATCACCACCCGTGGACGCGGTGCAGGTCCCGACCAGGTTTTCGTAATCGTTGAAAAAGAAAATCGCGTCCATGCTGGACCCGTTTCCGGTCCTGTACCGGGCCCCAATCTCGAGGTTGGTGCTTTCTTCTTCCTTTGCGCCGCTGCCGGGTGCCGGCGGGTTGTAGCCCTTGAACAGACCCGCCAGCAGCAACCATCGTGGGCTGGCCTGCCAGGTCATGCCGAGTCCGGGAATGGTGACATCCAGATCATCACTGCGAGCTTGCGTCGGGCCCTCGGAACGATCCGGGTCTGCGGTGGAGTAGTCCCGACGCTCCAGATCCATGTTCTCGAAACGCAGGCCCGCGGTGATGGACCAGTCGCCGATGTCGATCACGTCTTCCGCGTAAAAGGAATGGGTCTCGCCGGTGGAAACCCGGTTCGACTGGCTGCCGGGCAAGCCGGAGGTGGTTAAAACCAGGGTACCGTTTTCCATGCGGAAATCGTCCTCATGCTGAAACCGGTCCTCTGCGTCTCGGTGATAACGAAAGCCCAGTTCCAGGTTGTGTTCGGTGCTGCCCCAGACAAAGGGAATCCCCACGAAGCTTTGCAGACCCTGACCGTAGTACTCGCGCTTGTTGGCGCGGATGCTCAGCATCCCATCGGGGCTGTCCTCACCCCGGATCCAGGCCAACTCGTCTTCGAAATCGTCCGGATTCGCCAAAATGGTCCCGATGCCGGCGCCCCCGACGGATTGCAGCTTGTACCAGTTGCGATAGAAATCGGTGCGATAGAGCTTGATCCCCACATCCCAGTCCGCGTTGGCGGGCCGGCCCTGCCAGCTCAGCTGGTAGAGATCGTGGTCCGTGACGATCTCATCAAGCTGGGACGCGGAATAACGTCTCAGGTGATTGGCGTTGAAGTCCTCGTCCGTCAGCCCGAGGTAGGTCTCATTGCCCACCTGTTTGGTGTGGCCCAGCTTGAACTCGAATATGTTCTCAAACCCCGCGCCAGGCTTTGAATTCCAGCGCAACTTGAGCATGCCGTCATCCAGGTCGTAGCCCGTGTCACCACCTCCGTCGAGCTCCTTGAAGCCGCTGGTGTTCTGTTTGACGATCTCACCGAGAATCGCGAACTGATCGCCCGCGTAACCATAGTTGGCCCAGCCCTGGAAAGTACTGTTGTCCCCGGCCAAAAACAGCACATTCCCCGCCGCGCTGGCAGGCTCCGGCAACGGTGTGCTCAGGAAATTGATGGCGCCACCGGTGGTACGCGGCCCCTGTTTGATCGCCGCGGGTCCCTTGAGAACCTCCACGCCGAACATGCGCTGCATGGTAGGAAAGTAGTAGGCGGAAGGCGCCGCGGAAGGCGCCGGCGCGATCATCACGCCGTCTTCCATCAACAGGATACGGGCGCTTCGGTCCAGACCGGAGCCGCGGATACCGATGTTCGGTCTCAGCCCATAACCTTCTTCCTCCTGGATATACAGGCCAGGCACGCCTCGAAGCACCCGCAGCGCATCCGCGTACTCCATGCGCTCCAACTCTTCCTTGTCAATGTAGTAAGCGGAACCGGGTGTCTTTTCGGCGCGTTCCGGTTCACCCAGTACCGTGAAACGGTCCAGCGCGAGCATGGCCACTTGCAGCTTTACCCTGTCCGAGTCCGGCGGGCCAGAGCCCATGGAGTCTGTGCCCATGATGTCTGAGGAATGGGCGTCGGAGAAACTGGAGTCGATGCCGGTCTCGCCGACCTCGGCGTCGGGTTGATCGACAGCAACCGCGTCCCGCAGGGAAGTTGCCGCCATCACAGCGGGGCTCGCGGACCATTCTCGGTCCGGCTCAGGGGAATCCGTACTCCACGCGCTTCCCATCCCCAGAAGGGTCGAAACAGTGAACGCCAGCAGTTGTCCGTGTGACACCCGGATTCCTTGGTCTTGATGATGGTCCGGCTTGACCGGGTCCCGGAGGTCTTCGCCCGGAGCTCGAACGATCGGAAAGATAACGCAAATGAGAATGATTCGCAATTACGTATTTTCCCTTAGCGGGGAAAACCCGGGCCCATCCGGCCCTGCCCGGCCACCCGCTGGCGGCCAGCTAGCGACCGGATGGCCGGGCTAACGGCGAGATTGCAGGGAACCGCTGACGGGCGCGGCGTCAGGGAAGATCAGATGCGCCAGCTCCTGGAGGGCCTCACGATAGACCCGGCGCTTGAAATGGACCACGTGGTTGACCGGATACCAGTAGTCGACCCAACGCCATTGATCAAACTCGGGCTGGCCATGGGTGTCCAGACGCAGGCTTCCCTCTTCAGCCACCAAACGCAGCAGGAACCACACCTGTTTCTGGCCCAGGCACAACGGCCGCTCCCGGCGGCGTACCAGGCGATCCGGCAGCTTGTAACGCAGCCAGCCCCGGGTGGACCCGAGAACTTCCACATGGTGAGACGCCAGACCCACCTCTTCGCCCAGTTCCCGGAGCATCGCCTCTTCCGGAGTTTCGTCCGTGCGAATACCTCCCTGGGGGAACTGCCAACCGTCCCGGGATACGCGACGGCCCCAGAACAGACGATCGTCCTCACCGATGATAATGATGCCAACGTTGGGTCTGAAGCCGTCCGGATCGATCAAGTCACAAGCCCCTTATGGAACTGACGCGCCTATTCTGCCACGCGTGATTTGTCGCGCAAATCCCCGCGTCTGCCTGGACGCTGAGCGCTGGTTTAGCCCCCCGTTTGACCGTGGGGATTGGGAGTGATTGACTGTCGCGCCATGTCCACCATCGCTCTGTTCGACCTGGATCACACCCTCATCGCCGAGGACAGCGACGCCCTGTGGGGACGCTTCCTCGTTGAGCAAGGGGTCCTGGACAGCGAGGACTACGAACGGGAAAAACAGAGATTCCTTTCGGAGTATCGACAAGGCCGTCTGGATATCGAGGAGTTCATCCGTTTTGCGCTGGCCCCCTATGCCGCCCATGATTACGCGCTTCTGCTTCAGTGGCGGGAGCGTTTCGTCGAGGAAAAAATGCGGCCGCTGATCTCCGACGCGGCTCGGGCCCTGCTCGATCGGCACCGGGACGCCGGCCACGTGCTGTTGATCGTGACCGCCACTAACGAATTCCTGACTCGCCCGATCGCGGAACTGTTGGAAGTGGAGCACTTCCTGGCCACGCCGATGGAGCGAATCAATGGCAACTACACGGGACGCACGGCCGGCCCGCCGTGTTTCCGGGAAGGCAAGTTGTTCTATCTGGAGCGCTGGCTGGAGGCCAACGAGCACGATCTGGAAGGCAGTTGGTTCTATTCCGACTCCCACAACGATCTGCCGCTGCTGGAAAGAGTAAGCAACCCCGTCGCGGTCAATCCGGACGAGACGCTGAGACGCATCGCTGGGGAACGTGACTGGCCCGTGGTCTCCCTCCACGACACCGACCCGGTTTGAACGCCCGGACCGACAACATCGTCAAGGTGAGCTCGGCCGCGAGGCATCAAACCGTCGTGCTGCTGATCGTGCTGGGCGCCATCGCCGTAATCTCGCTCCTGTTTGCGCTGGCCACGGGCAGTGCGGACATCGGTTGGCAGGAAATGGCGAAGGTAATCACCGGGGGCGGTTCAGAAACGAACCGAACGATAGTGCTGGAACTGCGACTCCCCAGGGCACTTTCCGCTTTCGCCGTGGGGGGGTTGTTGGCGTTGGCGGGCACGCTCATGCAGGTGCTGCTTCGCAACCCCCTGGCAGATCCCTATGTGCTTGGCGTTTCCGGTGGCGCGGCTGCCGGTACCTTGCTGGCAATGCTGTCCGGTGTCGGGCTGTTCGGCATGGGAATCGGCGGACTCACCGGCGCTTTTTTTTCCATCCTGCTGGTTTTTGGTCTCGCACATGGTCGCGGGGCATGGACACCGACTCGTCTTCTGCTGACGGGCGTCGTGGTTGCCTCCGGCTGGGGTGCATTGATCAGCCTGTTGCTCGCCACGAGCCCGGAGCGGAATCTGCGCGGCATGCTGTTCTGGCTCATGGGTGATCTGGCCTGGGCCGACAATCCGTGGCCTGCGCTGGTGGTGCTGGTTATGGCGCTGGCAGCGACCCTGGCGCTG
>SMWH01000021.1 GCA_004357005.1 Gammaproteobacteria bacterium | reverse complement strand
GGAGGAGTTCCAGATTGCGACAACCCTGGACCCGGAATATGCGCTGGCCTATTCGGGGATCGCCGATACCTACTCGCTGGATGTGGACTATGGGTACCGGAATTTCGACGACATCAAGGCGCCGTCGGAAGCCGCCCTGGAGCGGGCCATGGTTCTGGACGACGGTTTGGCAGAAGTCTGGGCTTCCCACGGCTTGTTCTACGGGAATTCGCCGACTCCTGACAAGGGGGAGGCCTTTCTGCGCAGAGCGGTCGAACTCAACCCCAACTACGCCGTCGCGTGGATGTGGCTGGGCGGGGCGGTAGCCGCGAGCGATGTGGAGGAGGGACAGAGACACATTCAGCGTGCCCATGCACTGGACCCGCTTCACCCGGTCATCCTCCAGAACATGATTTTCTGGGGACAGTTCCTGGGCGACGAAGCTCTGGTGGATCAGAAAATCCAGGAACTGCTGGAACTGGATCCGGACTGGGATGGTATCTACCGCTCGGTGGCTTTCGTGCAGGACCTGCGTGGGCGGTGGGATGAAGCGATCCGCTGGCAGATGAAGGCGCTGGAGAAAAACCCCGAGAGTTTTGAATCAATGCAAGCGATCGGTGACTACTATATCCGTCTCGGGGATTTTGATGCGGGGGAGAAATGGCTGTTGCGCGCCGCGCCGATGAATCCCAGGCATGTAGGTGTCACGGTCAGCCGGGCTTTTCTCGACTACCAGCGTGGTGATCTTGCTGCAGCTCTCGACCGCTTGAATGCCCTGTTCGTCGAATTCCCCGAGGATCGCGAACTCATGGGCGGCATCGCGCTCATGGAGTTGTGGGCGGGCAACAACGAACGCGCGCGGGACCTGCTTATCAGGGTCATGACACCGGAGCAAGGTGGTGAGGAGTGGCAGGTGACGGGCTTCAATTTCTGGTGGGGGCCTTATCTTGCGCACGTTCTGTACCAGGATGGCAGCGGCGGTGACGCGGATGCCATCGTGGCCGACGTGCTGGAGAGCATTAACCGGATGGAAAAAACGGGTGGAGGGGTTCACTTCCTCGACACCACGCGCGCTGCGGCCCACGCGGCCCATGGTGACCGCAGCAACGCCATCGCGGTCTTGCGGGCACTGGCGGACACGGGCTGGCCGGGTTCGGTCTGGGACGAGGCCGATCCTGTCCTGGCCACGCTGGAGGACGATCTGGGTTACGCCGCGCTGATGGATGATCTGCGTGCCAAACGCCAGGCGCAGCTCGAATCCCTGAGAGCGGAAGGCATCTGAATGAATCTCTTCGACGAACTCAAACGCCGCAACAAGAATGTAGGAGCGGCCCAAACTGTAGGAGCGGCTTTCCAGCCGCGAATCTTTGCTGTAGGAGCGGCCCAAACTGTAGGAGCGGCTTTCCAGCCGCGATTCCTGGGTGTAGGAGCGGCTTTCCAGCCGCGACTCCGATCCGGCAGGTGGCTTAATGGGTAGCTTCTTCGCTGAGCTAAAACGCAGGAACGTTATCCGCGTTACGCTCGTCTACATCGTGGTGACGTGGTTGTCGGTGCAGGTCGCCGACATCATGTTCCAGAGCTTCGGCACCCCCGACTGGGTGATGAAGACTTTCATCGGTTTCCTGGCCCTCGGCTTTCCCGTCGCCGTGGTGATTGCCTGGGCTTTCGAGATCACTCCGGAAGGCATCAAGAAAGAGAAGGATGTCGATCGTTCCAAGTCAATCACTCACAAAACCGGCCGTAAGTTCGACTACGCCATCATCGGGATGTTGGTCCTGGGGCTTGGCTATGTCGTCATGGATTCCTACATCTTGACCAACGGCGAAACACCAGGAGGCGAGCCGGCGGTTGGACAGGCATCATCCGTCGCCTCCATCGCCGTGCTGCCTTTCGTCAACATGAGCGCGGATGAGGAAAACGAATACTTTTCCGATGGGATCTCGGAAGAACTGCTCAACGTGCTGGTCCGCATCGAAGGTTTGCGGGTCGCCTCGAGAACCTCGTCGTTTTCATTCAAGGGCAAAGGTCTCGACATCCCCACCATAGCCAAGCAGCTGGATGTGGAACATGTGCTCGAGGGCAGCGTGCGCAAGTCCGGAAACCGGGTGCGTGTGACCGCGCAGCTCATCGATGTCAAAACCGACAAGCACCTGTGGTCGGATACTTATGACCGGGAACTGACCGATATCTTTGCGATCCAGGACGAGATTGCTCAAAACATTGTCGAGGCCCTCAAACATACCCTGGGTGCGGGTATTGCGTCGGCCGAGCTGGCCAGCACCAAGTCCACGGACAACATGGATGCCTACCAGCTTTATCTGCAGGGACGGTATCTGTGGCAGCGGCGGGGTGAGGACAATATTCGAAGCAGCATCGAGCTATTCAAAGAGGCCATCGATATGGACCCGGGTTTCGCCCGGGCCTGGTCGAATCTGGCTGCGGCGTACGTGGTGCTGGATGGCTATTCCGATGAAACCCTCGCGGCTATGACGCCACTGGCCCTGGATGCGGCTGAAAAAGCCATCGAGCTGGATCCGAACCTTGCCGAGCCTTACGGCGTCTATGCGTTTCTCGAAGGGCAGGGAGGCGGTGACTGGGCGAAAGGTGAGGCCGCCTACGTGCGCGCGCTGGAACTGGAGCCAGGTAATGCCACGCTCAACGGTTGGTACGGCATTCACCTCGTCGAAGCGGGCTATGTCCAGGACGCTTATGCGTCCATGCAGAAGGCTTACGAACTCGATCCGGTATCCGGACTCATGACGAGTTGGATGGGGTGGATCGAGTATTTGCGCGGAGACAATGAGAAAGCAGGGGAATACGCCCAACGTGCGATGGACCTGTCCTTTCCCTTCGCGAAAGACCTGTTCTATCAACTCTATTCGCGTCAGGGTCGGTACGAAGAAGCCATCGTGGCCGGGGAAGCTGGCGCGGTGGAGGACGGCTCCGATGCAAGTTGGGTGCGCCCCGTTGTCGAGGCTGTGATGGACCCGGGGCAGAAGCCCCAGGCCTTGGCGGCGCTAAGAAGCACGGAACAACAAGAGCCCGATTTCTACCCGATCCAGGAGTACCTGTGGCTCGGGGAGGTGGACGAAGCGTACCGGGTTGCCGAGCGGAGCCTTGAGCAACGTGTGCTCACCGTTCTTGGCATGGCCTGGGATCCCCAACTGGGCGCTTTCCGACAAGACCCCAGGTTCTTGCCGATGATGGAAAGGATCGGGATAACACGGTACTGGGATGAACGCGGCGCCCCGGATCTGTGCGACAAAGTTAACGGCGAGTGGAAATGCCACTAAATTGGGGTCAGACCCCATTTGCTTTGTCTAAACATTGGATTTGATAAACGGGGTCTGACCCCAATTAGAGCGAAGCGATGAGCGGACTGTTCGAAGAACTGAAACGCAGGAATGTCATCAAGGTGGCGATCGTCTATGTGATCGCCGGCTGGTTGATCCTGCAGGTCACCGATATCGCTTTCCCGGCGCTGCACCTGCCCGAGTGGACCATTACTTTCGTGATCGCTCTTGTACTGCTTGGTCTCCCCATTGCCCTGATCTTCGCCTGGGCCTTCGAGATGACCCCGGAAGGCATCAAGAAAGAAAAGGATGTCGACCGCTCCCAGTCCATTACTCCCCAGACCGGCCGCAGGATCGATTTCGTGATCATCGGCTTGATGGCCATCGGCATCATCTACCTCGTAGTGGACAACTACGTCCTTGACGGCGGAGATGCCGATGTTGCCGACGCGAAGATGCCATCCATCGCCGTGCTGCCTTTCGTCAATATGAGCGCCGATCCTGAGCAGGAGTTTTTCTCCGACGGCATCTCAGAAGAACTGCTCAACCTCTTGGCCAAAGTGCCGGATTTCCAGGTGGCGGGCCGGACCTCGTCTTTCCTGTTCAAGGGCAACGAAGAAGACCTGCGGGTCATCGCCGAAAAACTCGGGGTGGACAACATCCTGGAAGGCAGCGTACGTAAACAGGGAGACCGCGTACGCATCACCGCGCAATTGGTGAAAGCCGAAGATGGTTTTCATCTCTGGTCGGAAACCTATGATCGGCAACTCGATGACATCTTCGCCATCCAGGACGAGATCGCCACCGCCGTCGTTACGGCGCTCAAGGAAACGCTGTTAGGTGAGACCGTCGAGCCGGTAGCGATTGCCAGCACCGCGGCAGGCAGCACCGAAGCCTATGAGTTGTATCTGAAAGGCCGCTACCAATGGCACAAGCGCACCCCGGAGGCTCTGGCTCTGGCCATCGAGTTGTTCAAAGAAGCCATCCAGCTGGATCCGAGCTACGCGCCAGCTTATGCAGGTCTGTCCGACGCATACCAGCTCTCCATTGACTACAGCGACCTGGATCCCCAGACGGCGACCGCGAAGGCCGAGGAAATGATCAACCGAGCTTTTGAGCTGGATCCGAACCTGGCGGATGCCTGGGCCTCCAGGGGATTGCTGGAAAACAACCAGAACGACATGGAAGCAGCCGTGAGTTCGCTGCTGCGCGCCATCGAACTGAACCCGAATCACGCCATGGCCCACATGTGGCTGGCCGGTACTTACCGTGCGCTGGGCGACAATCTGAATGATCTGGAAACGCTCGAGAAAGCGCATCGGATCGATCCCCTGCATCCCACGATCATGGGCAACCTGTGCTTTCAGCTGACCAGTTTCAACCGGCTCGACGACGCCGATGCCGTCGCCCACGAAATGGTTCAGATGCATCCGGGCAACGGTGTTGGCTATTCACTGAAGGGCTGGGTCGCGTATCGGCGGGGGCAAGTGGGCGAATCCGTGCGCTGGTATCGTCGCGCCCATGAGATCGATCCCCAGAGAATCGTGGGCTACCGGAGCCTGGTTTTCAACTACCTGGATCTGGGTGCCGATGACCTGGCGGAAGCCTGGTTGAATGAAGTCAGGCGCGTCGCGCCCAACGATTTCGCGACGATCTTCGGACAGGGCGCCATCCTGGAGGCTCGGGGGGATTTCGATGCTCTGGTGGCCCACGCTCAGGCAATATTTGAGCGCTTCGGGGTCGGTGTCTGGAGAATCTATGTAGCCGACGGGCTCATGCGAACCGGCGACTACGAGCAGGCGCGGGAACACTTCGAGCGGGGCTTGCGTCGGGGCGAAACCATTACGACGACCCGCGAGAACGTGAACGACATTGTCCGCTATGCGGCGGCGTTGCAGAAAACCGGCGATGAGACGCTGGCTTTGCGTTTTCTGGACGAAGCCTTCGGCATTTATGAAGGGTTGCAGTCAGAAGGATTCGTCGGCGCATTCGGCAATCTGGAGATGCAAACTGCGCGGATATACGCCCTCCGCGGCGACAACGTCGACGCCCTCGCGGCATTGCGGCGGAATGTTGCGCATGGGGATCGCGGAACCTCTCGGTGGAAAACCGATTACCGGCTGGCTTCCCTCCACGACAACGTGGGTTTCTTGAACCTGATCGCCGAGGTCGAGGCGGAACTGGCCGAACAGCGCGCGGCGCTGGAAACGGAAGGGCTGATGAGCGGCCCCCCAACAATCTGAACAAATTGTAGGAGCGGCCAAACTGTAGGAGCGGCTTT
>SMWH01000020.1 GCA_004357005.1 Gammaproteobacteria bacterium | reverse complement strand
CGATGTTGTGGCCCGGTTTGAAGTCCATGACGCTGGCAACGATGTCCCACGCCAGACCATCCACGTCACCGGAACCCGGAGGGGTTCGAAAACCACGTGCTGCAGGTAGTGAATTCTCAAAACTTCCCCAACACTGTTTCCAGAAAGCGGCGAACTTCCGGCGGTGGCGGAAGGGACTCGTCGTCCTCTGCATATTCTTTCATGGAACCTCCGGTGATGAGGATCACCACCAGCCGGTCCAGTTTCGGCGCCGCCATGAGAACCGCCGCCTCGCCAGACCCGGTTCCCGTGCCTTCGGCATAGACCAACCCTCCGGCACGGGACAGGGGTCCCTGAATATCCATGTTGTCGAGGAGTATCGAGTAATCATTCCCGAGCAACGCGCGCAACCTCCCATGCAAAGGTTCGCTTTCGAACAGACCGGATTCGCCGGGCGTCCGTTCGATCATTCCGAACAGGTAATCGAGATCGTCGGCATTGGGGTCCACGGGAAGAATGCAATCTGCGGGGATGCGCCGACGCAACAACCGCAAGGCTTTCACCCGAAAGCTTCCGTCGTAATCAACAGGCACCTCCTTGCCCGCTCTTTCGCTCTTGCCGTCCAGCCAGACATAGACTGATTCATGGGGCCTTGCGGTCACTCGTTTGTAGGCAGACCGGAGTTGCCCCATAAGCTCTGCCTCGCCGGTGACGTGGAGAAACCGTCCCTCGCCGCATGGAGAAAACTCGCTGCCCTGTTCGCTGAACACATACAGGCCTTCGAGCACCTCTGCTCGCAGGGGCGCTGCCGCGATCAGCAGCAACAAAAAAACAGGGATCCGGCGGTCGGCCGCCATGGGTTCAACGGTTGGCTTCGAAAATTTCGTCGAGGATCTTGCTGCCCGGCGACAGGTCTTTCCAGGCAACCTGGCTGAGCGGCGTTTCCGCGAGGTTCATGACCGCGTTCATGTCCTTGGCACTGACGTCCATATACAGCAGGCCCGTGACCACTTCACCTTGTTCGTGGTGATGTTGCAGATAGGAGATGGCATCTCCCCGGTCCTTGGGGTCGTACTCCTCCGCTACCTTGCGCAACAGGATATGACTGCCGTCATGCAGGCGCACAGAAACAACCTCCCCGCTTTTCTGTTCAACCGTAATCGTCTGCGCAGGCGGGACGAAATCCATATGAGTGGCTTCCTGGAAGTTTTCCCGGGTGTAGGCATAGCTCTTGGTGGAGCCTTCGTGGTCGTTGAAGGTCACGCAGGGTGAAACGATATCCAGCAGCGCGAAACCCTTGTGGCCCAGGGCGGCTTTGAGCAGGGGCACCAGTTGTCCCTTGTCGCCGGAAAAACCTCGTGCGACAAAGGACGCGCCCATCCCCAGCGCCAAAATCACCGGATCGATCGGCGCCTGGCGGTTCTCTTCGCCCTTTTTGGCCTTGCTGCCTATATCGGCGGACGCGGAGAACTGCCCCTTGGTTAATCCGTAGACGCCGTTGTTCTCGATGATGTACACCACATTGAGGTTGCGCCGAATCGCATGAGCAAACTGACCGAGCCCGATGGACAGGGAATCACCGTCTCCCGATACGCCGATGTAGTGCAGTAGCGGGTTGACCGCGCTGGCGCCCGTGGCGATGGCGGGCATGCGCCCATGGACCGCGTTGAAACCGTGGGAAGGGCTCAGGAAATAAGCCGGGGTCTTGGATGAGCAACCGATACCGCTGAGCTTCGCCGCCCGGTATGGAGGTATGTTGAGCTCGAAAAAGGCCTGCACGATGGCCGCGGTGATGGAGTCGTGCCCACAGCCCGCGCAAAGCGTCGACAGTCCGCCTTCGTAGTCGCGCAGATTGAGTCCCAACTCATTCTTGCGCTGTCCGGCGTATTCGACTTTTGGCTTGCGAATATAAGTCACATCGATTCCTCGTTGTCTTCAGGCAGCGGAACCCTGTTCCTGTACGCTCATGATCCCATCCAGTACATGGTTGGACCCGATCGGGAAGCCATCGTAGTGCAGCACCGAGATCAGCTTACGCTTGGACACGTCCATTTCCAGCACGAGCATGGATTTCAATTGCGCGTCCCTGTTCTGTTCGACCACAAAAATCCGCTCGTGTTTGTCGAGAAACTCCTGGACCTGCTCGTTGAAGGGAAAGGCCTTGATGCACATGTAGTCCAGCGGCAGTCCCTGAGCGTGCAGCCCGTCGAGCGCTTCCCGCACCGCAGCGTCGCTGCTGCCTATGGCCAGGATGCCCGAAGTGGCGCCACGCTTCGCAATCACCGTTGGCTCGGGGACCAGGGATTTTGCCGTGTCCCATTTTACCAGCAGACGCTCCATGACATCCCGGTACTCGTCCGGGTCCTCGGTATAGGCGCCATATTTGTTGTGCCCCGATCCGCGGGTGAAATACGCACCCTTGGGATGCTCCCCAGGCAGCGTTCGGTAGGGGATGCCGTCCCCGTCGGAGTCCAGGTAGCGATGGAACTTGTCCATCTTTTCCAGATCCTCGGCGTGCAGCACCTTGCCCCGGTCACCCTCATAGCTGTCGTCCCACTCCAGCCGCGGACACATCCAGTCGTTCATGCCAATGTCCAGATCGCTCATCACCAGCACCGGGGTCTGCAAACGCTCCGCCAGATCGAAAGCCTTCACGGCGTGATAGAAACAGTCCTCCGGATTGCTGGGGAACAACAATACATGCCGCGTGTCGCCATGCGAAGCATAAGCCGCCAGCAACAAATCTGCCTGTTGCGTGCGTGTGGGCATGCCGGTAGATGGGCCGACGCGTTGAACATCGAACAACACCGCCGGCACCTCGGCATAGTAGGCATAGCCCAGGAACTCACTCATCAGCGAAATACCCGGACCACTGGTGGGCGTAAAGGCGCGCGCGCCGTTCCAGCTCGCCCCCAGCACCATGCCAATGGCCGCCAGTTCATCCTCGGCCTGCACGATGCAATACAGGTTCTTGCCTTCTTCATCGCGACGGTAACGTTTGCAATAGGCGGCAAAAGCATCCATCAACGATGTGGAAGGTGTGATGGGGTACCACGCGCCAAAGGTGGCGCCGGCATACAGACAACCCAGGGCGGCGGCCGCATTGCCTTCGATCATCATGCAGTCGCGGGTCTTGTCCATGGCTTCAACACGGATGGGCAACGGGCATTCGAAATGTTCTTTCGCGTAGTCATAGCCCAGATGAATAGCCTTCAAATTGGAGGCAACGAGTTTCTCCTTGGATGCAAAGGTGTCCTTGAGCAACTGCTCGATCACCTTGAGATCCATATCGAGCAGAGCTGCCAACGCCCCCACGTAGATGACGTTCTTCAACAGAATCCGGATGCGCGCTCCCTCAAAATTCTCATTGGATATTTTCGACAGCGGCACGCCGAGCACCGTGATGTCTTCACGCTCCAGCCGCCTGACCCGGGGCCAGGTGGAATCGTACAGCAGGTATCCGCCAGCACTGACCTCGTCGCGGTCCTGGTCATAGGTTTCCGCATTCATGGCCACCATCAGATCCACGCGGCCCGAGCGGGCGATATAACCGTCCTTGCTCACGCGAATTTCATACCAGGTGGGAAGCCCCTGGATGTTCGACGGGAAGAAGTTCTTGCCGGCGACCGGGACGCCCATCCGGAACACGGTCTTCATGACCAACGCGTTGGCGCTGGCGGAGCCTGTGCCGTTCACGTTCGCGATCTTGATGACAAAATCGTTGATTCCGGCGGTCTGGTTCATGCACCGTCACCCGCGTAGGGAATCTTCAATGAGAACTTCTGCATGTCCCAGGCGCCGGTGGGGCAACGCTCCGCGCACAGACCGCAATGCACGCAGACGTTTTCGTCCTTGAGCATGACGCGTTTGGTCTGGGGCAGGTCCTCGGATACATATATATCCTGCTCCATGTTCAGGGCCGGCGTGTTGAGCCGCTGGCGCAGTTCTTCCTCGGGTCCGTTTTCCGCGATCGTCAGGCAATTGACCGGACACACATCAATGCAGGCATCGCACTCGATGCACAGCTTGGCAAAGAACACTGTCTGGATATCGCAGTTGAGGCAACGCTCGACCTCTTCATCCGCTTGTTCCGCGGAAAACCCCAGCTCCACCTCGATATCGAGGTTTTTGAAACGCTCCTTGAGACTGACGTGAGGCATCAGGCGACGCCCAACGGGATCGAAGTCGTTGCTGTACTGCCACTCGTGAATACCCATCTTGGTGCTCACGAGATTCATGCCAAAGGCCGGGCGATCCGTCATCGATTTGGCCTGGCAATAGTTGTGCATCGAGATGGCCGCCTGATGACCATGCTCCACGGCCCAGATGATGTTCTCCGGGCCCCAGGCCGCGTCACCGCCAAAGAAAACACCTTCACGGGTGGACATGAAAGTGGTCTTGTCCACCACCGGCATGTCCCACTCACCGAACTCGAGACCGATGTCCCGCTCGATGAAGGGGAAGGAGTTTTCCTGGCCGATGGCCAGGATGCAGGAATCGCAGGGGATCACGACTTCGCCTGTGGTTTTGGACTTGAGCCGGCCGTCCTTTTCGTCTTTGTGCCATTCAACCTGGGAGAAACGCACGCCGACCAGCTTGCCATCCTCGATTACGTACTCTTCAGGCGAATGGTTGAGGATCAGATCGATCTTTTCCTCGAGGGCATCATCCAGCTCCCAATCCGAGGCCTTGAGAAGGTTGCGCGGTTTGCGCGCAACCACACGGACTTCTTTTCCACCGAGACGCAATGAGGTGCGGCAACAGTCCATGGCCGTGTTGCCACCGCCAATGATCACGACTTTTTCGCCGATGGAATCCACGTGATCGAAGGCAACAGATTCAAGCCACTGGATTCCGACAAAGATCTCTTCCGTGTCATAACGACCGGGCATTTCCAGGTTCTTGCCCAGCGGTGCCCCGGTACCCACAAACACCGCGTCGAATTCGCCTGAATCCAGCAGTGCTTTAAGACTTTCAACTTCGCTGTTGAGCTTTAAATCTACGCCCATGTCAACAATGTCATTGACCTCCTGGTCGATGATCTCCGGCGGCAAACGGAAACGGGGGATGTTGGTACGCATCAAACCGCCGGTCATGTCGAGCTTTTCGAATATCGTGACCTCATAGCCCAGCGGCATCAGGTCATTGGCCACGGTCAGCGAAGCGCAGCCACATCCGATGCAGGCAATCTTCTTGCCGTTCTTTTTCTTTGGAATCTTCGGCAAACGGTCCTTGTAGTCGCCGGCCAGATCGGAAGCGACCCGCTTGAGGCGGCAGATCGCGACGGGTTTTTCGTCCACGCGAACGCGCCGGCAAGCCGGCTCGCAAGGGCGATCGCAGACCCGGCCGAGGATAGCCGGGAATACATTGGACTCCCGGTTGACCATGTAGGCATCCGTGTACCGCCCCTGGGCGATCATCCGGATGTACTCGGGCACGTCCGTGTGGGCCGGGCAGGCCCACTGACAGTCAACAACTTTGTGAAAATAATCCGGTTTGGACGTATCGGTCGGTTTCACCGTGCACCATTAGCTGTTGCGGGGGGCCTGTTGGAGCCCCATGGGGGGCCCTTTTGACTCAGTGGGGGCCCGTTGCGAGCGCAACGAGCGATGTTACACGCGGCCGCCGCAGCTTGCACGATTGTCCTGGTCGTCCTGTTGCACGCGGACGCACAGCACGTCGCAGGGCGCGTCGTGGATAACCGCGTTGGCCGTGGAGCCCAGCAAACGGTCGATTCCATGCCTGCCGTGCGTCCCCAGCACAATCAAATCAAAAGCCCCTTCCTGGGCGTAACGCACGATCTCGGTCTTGGTGTAACCGACCCGCACCTCCTGGATGGCATTGCCGGCCCCGGCCCGCTCCGCCAGTTTGGCCATACTGTCCCTGGATAGCTTGACCAGCTCCTGTTCATCCACGTGCCAGATGCTGGTGGTAGCGAAAGGATAATCGATCCCCATGGGTGGCATGACCTCCACCACGTGCATCAAGGTGAGTTCGGCGCCGTTGCGTTCGGCAATCTCAACCGCACGGGTCGCCACGGTGTCGGCGATCGGCGACATGTCGACCGGCGCCAGAATTTTCGAATATCGATGTCCCATCGTCCCTGTCCCGAATGACCTTCCCGTAGAACCAGATTAAACGCCAGATTTCACCGCGCCAATGCACACATCCCGCACCTCGGGCCACTTCTCGGGCCAAGATTCAGGCAAAGATCCGGGCAAATGCCAGACAGTCCCGTGGCTGGCGGGACAGGTTGGGGTGTACCGACCAGCGTTCCACCAGGCCCTGGGGAGACAGGCCGGCCTTTTCCAGCACATAGGCCGACGCCAGGTTATCGATATCGCAAACAGCCCAGACCTGCTGGATGTCCTCCCGGGCATCGCACCAGGCGATAACCGCTTGCAGGGCTTCGGTCATGTAGCCCCGGTTCCAGTAGGACCTGGCCAGAACAAAGCCCAATTCCGCCTGCTGGTTCTCCCGCCAGGCCGAGATCATCCCCATCGTTCCCGGGCCCTCCCGCGGTGTCATCAGCCAGGAATGCTCTTCGCCCAGAATCATTCGATTAATGGCGCCCCGCAGGAACACCTCGGTGTCCACCACGCTGCGCGACGGGACCCAGGTCAGATACCGGGTCACCACCGGGTCGTTGCCCCAGGTCTCAAATATGGCCCGGGCATCCGCCAGCCGTGGCGGCCGAAGCCGCATACGGGGGGTCAGGAGGATGCTCTCGGTCTGATTTGGGGCGATTTTTGGGGCTTTTGCCGGCATGACGATGCGCAGGGGGCCTCGAGGCCCCGGCTTGAGTAGAATAGGCTGCTGAGCCGGCCGCCACCAGTGCGACGCCGGCCATTTTTCGCTCAACAGCAAAGAATTCCGCGACAATACAAAAAGGACGGCGCAAGGATGGCCTTCGACAATACTGATATGAGTACAGCGAGCACCGAGACCACCGCCGCACCGCAGAGCGCTGCCGGCGAAGCCTTTGCGGCCCTGCGCGCGGCGATACGGCAATGCATCATCGGTCAGCCCGCACTGGTGGACCGCCTGCTCCTGGCGCTGCTCGCCGACGGGCATCTGCTCGTGGAAGGCGCTCCGGGGCTGGCCAAGACCAAGTCGATCAAAGAGCTGGCCGCCCGGATCGAAGGTGACTTCCACCGCATCCAGTTCACGCCGGACCTGCTGCCGGCGGACCTCACGGGTACCGACATTTATCGGCCCGCAGACGGTTCCTTCAAATTCCAGGAAGGACCGATCTTCCACAACCTGGTGCTGGCGGACGAAATCAACCGGGCACCCGCGAAGGTTCAATCGGCACTACTCGAGGCCATGGGCGAACGCCAGATCACCGTGGGCCGCACGACCTACATACTGCCGCAGTTGTTCCTGGTAATGGCGACCCAGAACCCCATCGAACAGGAAGGCACCTACCCGTTGCCCGAGGCACAACTCGACCGGTTCCTGATGCACGTGCGCATCGGCTACCCGGACGGTGATGCGGAAACGCAGATCCTCGAACTGGCCCGTAACGAGGCCATCGAAGCCATCGAGGAAAGCAGCACCCCTGAGGTCCTCGTCACCCAGGAGGAAGTGTTCCAGGCGCGGCGCGAAGTGCTGTCGATACACCTGGCGCCGGACCTCGAGGAATACCTCGTGCAACTGGTGCTGGCCACGCGGGACCCGTCCCCCTACAGCCAGGAACTGGTGCGCTGGATGCAATACGGCGCCAGTCCCCGCGGAACCATCGCGCTGGATCGTTGCGCCCGGGCACATGCCTGGCTGCATGGCCGTGACTACGTGTCTCCCGAAGACATGCACGCGGTCGCTTTCGACGTGCTGCGTCACCGTGTCCTGCTGTCCTTCGAAGCCGAAGCCGAAGGCGTCGATACCGATCACTTCATTCGCGAACTGCTCCGGCTTGTACCGGTACCCTGATCATGACCCACAGCGGCAACTTGCTCGGTGTCGTCAGCGACGTCGACGAATTGATCCAGCTCCGATTCCAGACCCTGGGCCTGGATTTGTGGTCCGGCAGTCGTGTGCAGACCTACCTGAGCGGCGGTCACCATTCGGCGTTCCGCGGTCGCGGTATCGACTTCGACGAATCCCGTTATTACCAGCCTGGTGACGACATCCGTCACATGGACTGGCGTGTCACCGCCCGCACGGGCGTGCCGCACACCAAGGTGTTCCGGGAAGAACGGGAACGCCCGGTCTTTCTGATCGTGGACCAGAGCCCGCACATGCGCTTCGGGACCCGCGTCGCGTTCAAGTCGGTCATCGCCGCACGCACTGCGGCGCTGTTCGGGTGGGCCGCTGTCAACGGGGGCGATCGTGTCGGCGCATTCGTCTCCGGCGTGCTGCCGGATCACGAGATCCGGCCTGCGGGCGGGCGGCGGGGTGTATTGCGCCTGATCCGAGGCCTCGCGACCGCGTCGGCGCAAACTCTCGAACCCGACAACGGCGCCAACGTGGGATTGGGTGAAGTACTCGCCAGAGTCCGACGCGTGATACGGCCCGGCAGTCTGGTCGTGATCCTGTCGGATTTTGCCGGGCTGGACGAGGAAACCGAAAGGCATCTCACGCGGCTGCGCCAACACAACGATCTGCTGGCGTGCTTTATTTACGACAACCTGGAAGGCACCCCGCCTCCGCCAGGGCGTTATTCGGTCACCGACGGCAAGACCATCGCCGTACTGGATATGGCGGATCGGCAGGTACGCCTTGGATACCAGAGCGGGTTCCAGACGCGGCTCAACAAGACAACCGCGGTGATGCACAGCCGCAGCATCCCCTTGTGGCGGCTGGCCACGCATCAAAACCCGGTAGACATTCTGCGGCGGGGTTTTGCCGTACAGGCGAAATTCGCACCGCGCTTCCGCCGGGCCAGCTGAAGTCCATGAACGAAATCCT
>SMWH01000019.1 GCA_004357005.1 Gammaproteobacteria bacterium | reverse complement strand
GGGTTGTGGAAATTCCAGGCGATCAGGTTGCGGTTTTCGATGTACTCATCGCGGAAGCGGAAAACATCCCCGGCGCTGATCGGCAGGCGTGAGACCAGGCCCAGTTCAGTGAGGGCCTGCTCGGCCCCCCTGAGCGTTTTCAGATTCCAGAGCAGGGCGATATCGATGTCCACGGTGCCCCGGACCGCGCCGTGGAGGGCGACCGCGTGGCCGCCAACGATGGCATAGCGCAGGCCGGCCCGATCCAGGCCCTGGCACAAGCGGGACAGGAAAGACATTTGATGAGTATATACCGGTATATATCAAGTGGCGAGGCCCAGATCAGAGTGGGTGATGCGAGGCTTGAAATAACCTTGAATCCGTGACCCGTCTGGTCGCCGACACGAAGCAGAGGAATGGTCAGGCGGCGCGCCGCGTTGTCGGCGGATGCTTGGCTGGCGGGCCGGAACCGACCGCGCGGACCGAGACCGTGCGTACCGCGTTGTTGCGGGTGTGCACCACGGTCATGGCGAGATCCCCCAGCTTGACGCTGGTGCCGGCCTCGGGAATGGTCTCCAGTTGCTCGAGCAGCAGGCCGTTGAGGGTCTTGGGTCCATCGGTGGGCAGATTCCAGTTCAATTCCCGGTTGAGATCGCGGATCGTGGCGCTGGCGTCAATCAGCCAGGACCCGTCAGGCTGTTTTTTGATGTCGTGATCGTCCAGCGTGTCGGTGGTGAATTCGCCGACGATCTCTTCCAGCAGATCTTCCAGCGTGATCAGTCCCTGGATATCCCCGTATTCGTCCACCACCAGCGCGACGCGGCGCTTGTTTTCCTGGAACTGGACCAGTTGCGTCATCAGGGATGTGTGTTCCGGGACGTAATACATCTCCCGGAGATTGGCCCGGAGGGTGTCCTTGTCCAACTGGTCCCTGGCCAGGGCCAGAAGGATTTTTTTCACGTGCAGGATGCCGATCAGGTTGTCGATGGACTCGACAAACACCGGGAGCCGGGTGAAGTTGCTGTGGGTGATCTGTTTGAGCACGTCCTCCCAGTCATCGTCCAGATCGATCCCGACGATCTCGTTGCGCGGGATCATGATGTCTTCCACCGTCGCGTCTTCCAGGTCCAGCACGTTGACGAGCATGCGCCGGTGCCGGAGCGGTATCATCGAAGCGGATTCGACCACGGCCGTGCGCAGTTCCTGGGGACTCATCTGATCATTCTTGCTCACATCGGGCCTGATCCCCACCGCGCGCAGCAGAGCGTTGGAGATCTTGGTAATCAGCCACACGACCGGGTAGGCTACCTTGAGCAGCGGCGCAAGAATGACCGAGGCCGGGAAGGCGACTTTTTCCGGATACAAGGCGGCGACGGTTTTGGGCGCCACCTCGGCAAAGATCAGCACCACTACGATCAGAATCAGCGTGGCGGCGCCGATGCCCGCTTCACCCGCCAAACGCAGTCCAATAATCGTGGCGATGGACGCGGCGATCAGGTTCACCGTGTTGTTGCCCAGCAAGATGACACCCAGCAGCTTGTCGGGCCGGTCCAGCAGCCGCTGGACCCGGCGCGCGCCCTTGTCGCCCTGGCGCGCAAGGTGGCGCAGGCGATAACGGTTGAGGGCCATCAGGCCGGTCTCGGACCCGGAAAAGAAACCGGACAGGACGAGGAGAAAAATCAGGATGGCGTAAAGAACGCCTAGCGGAACGTCGTTCAAGGTGAGGCAAACCCCTCCCGGGTCATGGGTCAGCTTCTAGTTAATAAGGTTGACGAGGGGCGTGTCAAGGGCTGCCGACGCGGTGCAAGATCAGTTCCAGAACCAGCTTGGTTCCGAAATAAGCCAGCAATAACAGGAACATGGCGCCCAGGGTCCAGCGCACGGCGGTCTTCCCGCGCCAGCCATAGCGCCAGCGGCCCCACAACAAGGTCCCGAAAACCACCCAACCGAGCATCGACAGTATCGTTTTATGGATCAGGTGCTGGTCGAAGAGGTTGTCCACGAACATGATCCCGGTGGCAACGGCCAGGGTGAGCAGGAAGAACCCGAAACTGATCATCTGGAACAGCAGGGTTTCCATCCGCTGCAGGGGCGGGAGTACCGTCAGCAGGTGACCGCCGACGCGTTCGTGGAGTTCTCGGTTTTGTACCGCCAGCAACAGCGCATGGACTGTCGCCAGGCTCAGCACGCTGAAGGCCAGTACCGCGAGCGCGATGTGCAGGCCGAGTTGCCAACTCTCGCCGGTGATCAATACCGGTTTGGCCGGGTACAGGGCCTCCAGCGCCAGCGTGATGGTCGCCAGGGGATAAAGCACGACCCCGAGGGTTTCAACAGGCCGGCGGGTCGCCACCAGTATCATGGCGACGACCATGATCCAGGCGTTCAGCGACAGGGCGTGGAAGAAATTGAGATCGAAACCACCGTTGAGCGAGACGTCCCGCCACAGCACCGCCGCGTGAAACAGCACGGCCACGGCGGCCAGGGAGAGGATCAGTTCGCGGCGCTGACAGGGAGCAAAGGTCGAGCCCCGGATCCGCCCGGCCGTGAGCAGGGTCACGATGGCATACAAGAGGATGGCGGCAACCGCTGTCAGGCTCAGGGCAGAGGTCTCCATATGCTCTGATCATCGCATACCGGTCTAAAACGGGACAGGGGACTTAAAACGGGACAGGTTCGTTTTCCACCCCCTGCACGCCGCTGGCCGGCGCTCCCCCTCAGGAAAACGAACCTGTCCCGTTTTAAGTCCCCTGTCCCGTTTATAATCGCCCGCCATGTTCGAGACCCTGACACAGCGCCTGTCCCGCACCGCCCAGCAGCTGCGCGGTGAGGGCCGGCTCACGGAAGACAACGTCAAAGACGCCCTCCGGGATGTGCGCATGGCGCTGCTGGAGGCGGACGTGGCTTTGCCCGTGGTCCGGGGATTCGTGGACCGGGTTCGGGAGCGGGCGATGGGCCAGGACGTGCTCACCAGCGTCAAACCGGGCCAGGCCCTGGTGCGCATCGTCAATGACGAACTCGTCCAGATCATGGGCGAGCCCGGCGAAGCCCTGGATCTCAAGGTCAAACCCCCGGCCGTGATACTGGTGGCCGGGCTCCAGGGGGCCGGCAAGACCACCACCGTCGGCAAACTCGCGCTCTGGCTCAGGGAGCGCGAAAAGAAAAAAGTCATGGTGGTGAGCTGCGACGTGCACCGGCCGGCCGCCATCGAGCAGTTGCAGACCCTCGCGGAGCAGGCCGGCGTGCTGTTTTGTCCGTCCAGCGCCGACGAGAAGGCCGAAGACATCGTTGCCCGGGCCGTCAATGAGGCCCGAAAGCAGTTCGCTGATGTGCTGCTGATCGACAGCGCCGGACGGTTGCACGTGGACGAGGACATGATGGCCGAGGTTCAGCGGGTGCATGCCACCGCCGCACCCACCGAGACGTTATTTGTCATCGACTCCATGACCGGCCAGGATGCGGTCAACAGTGCCCGGGCCTTTGACGACGCCCTGCCGCTGACCGGGGTGATCCTCACCAAGGTGGACGGCGATGCCCGGGGTGGAGCCGCCTTGTCCGTGCGCCAGGTCACCGGCAAGCCCATTCGTTTTCTCGGTACTGGGGAGGCGCTGGATGCTTTCGAGGTATTTCATCCGGATCGGGTGGCGTCGCGGATCCTCGGCATGGGGGACGTGGTCACCCTGGTGGAGGACGCCGAGCGCAGGGTCGACAAGGGCAAGGCCGAGAAGCTCGCCCACAAGCTGCGCAAGGGCAAAGGCTTTGATCTGGAGGATTTCCGGGATCAGCTCCAGCAGATGCAGAGCATGGGCGGCCTGGCCGGACTGCTGGACAAAATGCCCGGCATGGGCGGCAAGCTGCCGGCACCGGCGAGCGTGGATGAGAAACAGCTTACCCACATGATCGCCATGATCGATTCCATGACCGACCGCGAGCGCCTCCGCCCGGCCATGATCAAGGGCTCGCGGAAAAAGCGCATCACCGCGGGCTCCGGCACTGATGTGCCCACCCTCAACCGCCTGCTCAAGCAGTTCACCCAGATGCAGAAAATGCTGAAGAAAATGGGCGGGAAGGGCCGCATGGCCAGGATGATGCGGGGCATGGGCGGCGATCTGCCCCCCGCCGGGTTTCCCCGCTGATGGGGCCCCCGGCTGCTCTGGCTTCCAATTTCCAGGGAAATCAGTAAAATGCGCCGTTTCTTCCGTCCCCCAGGGAACGGGGCACGGCAACAGGGATTTCAAAGAGCAGGACATGGTAAAGATCAGATTATCCCGCGGTGGCGCCAAAAAACGGCCCTTCTACCACATCGTGGTGACGGATAGCCGAAACCGCCGCGATGGGCGTTATATCGAGCGCATCGGTTATTTCAACCCGATTGCCACCGGCGGTGAGAAACGCCTGGAACTGGACAGGGAACGCGTGGATCACTGGGTGGGCGAGGGCGCGCAAGTGAGCGATCGCGTCAAGTCGCTGATGAAAGAGGCGCAAGCCGCCAAGTAACCGGCGGTTCCAGTCTGGTGAACAAGCCAGACCCATCTCGAATGATCTTCATAGGCCAGGTTTCTGGCCTTTTTGGTGTCGGCGGCTGGGTCAAGGTATTTTCCTACACCGTGCCCCGGGAAGGGATTCTCGACTACGCGGACTGGCAACTGGGGAACGGCGAGCAATGGCGTCAGGTCAGGCTCGCGGAAGGCAAGCGTCAGGGTAAGACTATCGTGGTCCGCATCGAGGGGATCGATGACCGGGACGCAGCCGCGAAACTGATCGGCGAACAGATCGCCGTCGAGCGTTCGCAGTTGCCCAGCCTGGAGGAAGGACATTATTACTGGGCGGACCTGGAAGGTCTGCGGGTAGAGACTCGGGACGGGGTTCAACTGGGCACCGTTTCGGGGATGCTGGCCACCGGCGCCAACGACGTGATGGTGGTGCAAGGTGACCAGGGGGACAAGCAGCGTTTGATCCCGTTCGTTTTCGGTGATCGGGTCCTGGATGTGGATTTCGAAGCCCAGGTGATCCAGGTGGATTGGGACCCGGACTGGTGAGCCAGGCATGGCCAGGGGGATGACCAGGCGATGAGAATCGACGTCGTGACCTTGTTCCCGGAACTGGTCCAGTCACTGGCCCAGGACGGCGTGGTGGGGCGCGCGATCGTCGATGAACGCGTCCAGTTGGCGACCTGGAACCCGCGCGACGATGCGAAGGACAAGCATCGCACGGTGGATGACCGCCCGTATGGCGGTGGCCCGGGCATGGTGATGAAAGTGGAGCCGCTGCGAACGACGATTGGCCGGGCCAAAGCGGCAGCCACGGAAATGGCCGGGTCGCCGGTCAAGGTGAGCCTGCTGAGCCCCCAGGGACAGCGCCTCACCCAGGACGCGGTCCGGGAGTTGGCGCAACGGCAGCGGTTGTTGCTGGTGTGTGGACGCTACGAAGGCATCGATGAACGCCTGGTGGCGGCCGAGATCGACGAGGAATGGTCCATCGGTGATTACGTGCTCAGCGGGGGCGAGCTGGCGGCGATGGTGATGGTGGATGCGGTGGTGCGATTGCTCCCCGGGGTTCTGGGCCATGAGCAGTCGGCAGAGCAGGATTCCTTTGTGGACGGATTGCTCGATTGCCCGCACTATACGCGTCCGGAAGAATTTGAAGGCCACGCAGTCCCCGGAGTTCTTCTTTCGGGAGATCACGGCGCTATAGAAAGGTGGCGTCTGAAGCAGGCGCTTGGCAGAACGTGGACCCGGCGGCGGGATCTGATGGAGCACAAGGAACTGACTCCGGACATGAAAAAGCTGCTGGATGAGTACTTGAACGAATACGACAGTGAACAAGACGAGGCTGAGTGACGGGCGCGAGTCCGACATCAGAAAAGATCATGAGCAATATCATCGACGAGATCGACCAGGAACAGATGGGCCGCAAGCTGGCGGATTTTTCGCCGGGCGACACCATCGTGGTCAGCGTCAAGGTCAAGGAAGGCAGCCGTGAGCGCCTCCAGGCCTTCGAGGGCGTGTGCATCGGCAAGCGCAACCGGGGCCTGAACTCGGCCTTTACGGTTCGCAAGGTATCCCACGGCGAGGGTGTGGAGCGTACTTTCCAGACCTACAGCCCCCTGATCGAGTCCGTCAAGGTCAAGCGCCGGGGCAAGGTTCGCCAGGCCAAGCTGTACTACCTGCGGGATCGGGAGGGTAAGGCAGCCCGGATCAAGGAGAAGCTCTGAAGCCGCCTGGCCGTGCTTGGGCCGGCCCTCGGGGTCAAATAAAGAGCGGAAAACTGTGGCCGCGGGCACCTCACAACTGTAAGATACGCGGCAGAGTGGCATCGGATATCCGGGGTCACTCAAGGTAAGGCATTGATTTAGGCAGGCGATAAGAAACTGCCCCTAGAATAAAACCGGTGGGAGGAGCGGGTAACCGCGCCCCGAAACGGTCTAAGTGAAGAGCGCCCCTTGTGGGCGCTCTTTGTTTTTGGGCTCGGGATTTTTTGGTGTTCGGGCCTGTAGATCAATGGTGTTCATGTCAGACACCTTTGATCTGCCGGTGCGGGTGGCTTTTCCAGTCGCAACTCCCATTTCAATGGTGTCTGACACCATTGATCCGCAGGAGTGGCCTTCCAGCCGCGATTCCTTCCGATGTTCCGATGCTAGGCTGTGGCCAACAGGTTACGGCTCCATGAGCGACCAGATTCCCATACCGCTGGATTCACCCGGCGACGAGAAACCGACCGGTGAACCCGATGCGGTGTTGAGCGCACCCTTCGGCGCGCTGGCGGTTTACATGCAAGGCGCGCGTCTCGCCCATGTGGTTTTCCTCCAGAACGACCGCTCCGAAAAGGAAGCCGTCGATCCGGAAACCCGGGAAGTCGTCCGGCAGTTGAAACGCTATCTCGCTGATCCCCGCGCGTCTTTTGATCTCCGGCTGGATCTGAAGGGCAGCCCATTCCAGCGCCAGGTGTGGAAGGCGTTGCAACAGATCTCCGTCGGCGCGCTCGTGACCTACGGTGACATCGCCGAGCAGCTGGATAGCAGCGCCCGCGCCGTGGGCGGGGCCTGTCGCGCAAACCCGGTCCCCATCGTCGTTCCCTGTCACCGGGTTGTTTCCGCGCAGGGCCTGGGCGGCTTTTCCGGCGAGTCACGGGGTTACCCTATCGAGGCCAAGCGTTGGCTCTTAGTACATGAAGGGGCCCTGTTAATGTGACTGCATCAACGGCCGGGCCTCAGTGCGTGCACGAAGGCGCCCTGTTAATGTGACCAGGCCACTCTCGGGGGAGCGGGGTGATTCGTGGGAGCGGCTTTCAGCCGCGATTGATTGGAGTCGCGGCAAGATGGCGCTCCCACACGTAGGAGCGGCTTTCAGCCGCGATTCCTATATCCTTAGCGCCATGCCTGAACCCATCGAGAGGGTGGACCGCTGGCTGTGGGCCGCGCGATTTTTCAAAACCCGTTCTGTGGCCCGTGCGGCGGTGTCCGGCGGCCACGTGCATGTCAACGGCGCCCGGGTGAAACCCTCCCGGGCGCTCAAACCCGGCGATGAACTCACCATTCGCAAGGGCGAACTGGAATGGCGCGTGATCGTGAAAGCGTTGGCAAAACGGCGCGGTCCTGCAACAGAGGCGGCCGCTCTTTATGAAGAAACCGAAGCCAGCGTTCGCAGACGTGAAGCGCGGGTGGAGGACAAGCGCATGAAGCGCATGCACCGCGCGGGCCCGGAACGGCGTCCCGGCAAGAAGCAGCGGCGGGATCTGCGCCGTTTTTTTGACCGGTTCATGGGAAAGGAATGAGATGCGATTTTTGACCGTTGTTTTGTCGCTGATCTGTCTGGTCGTGATGGCCGGGGAACGTCCGGCCGACTGGACGGATCCGCATCTGGACAACCTCGATCCGGAAAAATGGCAGCCCCTGGACCCCTATCGCTTCCCCCACATACGCGTGCAGGCGGGGCCCTATGCGGATGATCTGGCCGCCATGGCCGAGGCGTTTGATGAGATCGGCGAAACGATTCTCGATGAGGTCCACGCGGCTGCCACGGCAGCGGAACTGCCCGTGTTCGTGACGGGGGTGTCGCTCAAGGGCGAACTGGTCAGGCGTACGCACTTCTTCCCGGTGTTGCAGGAAACCGTGCCGGGGATCGCTCCCACCGAAGAACACCTGCGCATATTCTTTAATCCCCGGATGGGGCTCAAGGTACCCGGTGGTGTGCAATCGCCATTGATGGGGCTGTTCCATGAACTCCATCACGCGCTGATTTTTCTGGAGGACCCGGAAGCCAACGCGAAATATTACCCGGCGCTGTACGGGGAGACCGACCGGCACACCCTGTCGGCATCACCCCTGGAACGTCACATCGAAAAAGAAGAAATGCTGATCATCCGGGGGGAGGAGTGGCGCCTGGCGAGAAAACTGAATCAGCCGGCACGCCGCACTCACACGGGCCAACCGGTCCGGGTCACCGGGCCTTTGAGCACGCAACCCTGGTAATTCGGTGACAGTACACTTAACTCGAGTTAAGTGTACTGTCACCATTTGGTAAACGAACCTGTCCCGTTTTTTTCACCTCAACCCTGGTAATCGTCACCATAGGGTGTAGGAGCGGCTTTCCAGCCGCGATTCCTTTGATCTTTCTATTTGTCGAGGTCCCGCAGTTCGAACAACAGCGCCAGCGCGTCCTTCGGCGATAGATCGTTGGGATCGGCTGTGCGCAACCGCTCCAGCACCGGGTTTGAATCGGGTTGCGCCTTGAGCCCCAGCTCCCCTTGAGCCTGATCCGACCTGGCTCCGCTGTCCTTGCGTTCCAGCGCTGCCAGATAGATCCGCGCCTGTTCGATGACTTCCCCGGGCACGCCGGCCAGTGCCGCCACCTGCAAGCCATAACTGCGATCCGCCGGCCCGTCCTTGACCGCGTGCAGGAACACGATCCGGTCGTGGTGTTCGATGGCGTCCAGGTGCACGTTGAAGATCTCATCGAACTGTCCGGCCAGGGTGGTCAGCTCGAAATAATGAGTCGCGAACAGGGTGAAGGCGCGGGTGCGCCCGGCCAGATAGCGCGCGCAAGCCCAGGCCAGGGCGAGGCCGTCATAGGTTGACGTGCCGCGGCCCACTTCGTCCATGAGCACCAGGGAGTTTTCCGTCGCGTTGTGCAGGATGTTGGCGGTCTCGGTCATCTCCACCATGAAGGTGGAACGGCCCATGGCCAGATCGTCGGAAGCCCCGATCCGGGTGAAGATCCTGTCGACGGGGCCGATACTCGCGGATTCCGCGGGCACGAAGGAACCCATCTGTGCCAGCAACACGATCAGCGCGGTCTGGCGCATGTAAGTGGATTTGCCGCCCATGTTGGGGCCGGTGATGATCAACATGCGCCGCTCGCCCTCGAGGTCGCAGGCGTTCGGGACGAAGGGTTCGTCCAGGACCTGTTCCACCACCGGATGGCGCCCGCCGGTAATGTGAATGCCCGGCTCGTCGTTGAGTTGCGGGGCGCTCCAGTTCAGCGTGCCGGCGCGTTCCGCCAGATTGGCCAGCACATCCAGTTCCGCGAGCGCCTCGGCGCTTTGTTTCAACTCCGGGAGGCGCTCGATGAGTTTGTCCAGCAACAACTCATATAAATGTTTCTCGCGGGCCAAAGACCGTTCCCGGGCGGAGAGCACCTGGTCTTCGAACTGTTTCAACTCCTGGGTAATGAAACGTTCCGCACCCTTGAGAGTTTGCCGGCGTGTGTAGTCATCCGGCGCCTTGTCCAGTTGTCCCCGGGAAATCTCGATGTAGTAACCGTGGACCCGGTTGTAACCCACCTTGAGCCTGGCGATGCCGGTGCGTGCCCGCTCGCGGGTTTCCAGATCCACCAGGTATTGATCGGCGTTGTGGGAAATATCCCGCAGACGATCCAGTTCCTCGTCATAACCTTTGGCGATCACGCCGCCGTCACGAATCAGCACCGGCGGGTTGTCGATGACCGCTTCCGACAAAAGCGTCACCGTGTCCGGATGGGTGGCCACCCTGCCGGCCACGTGTTGCAGCAACGGGCTGTCGAAGTCCTGCAGTTGTGATTGCAGATCCGGCAAGGCGGCGAGACTGCCGGACAAGGTGGTCAGATCCCGGGGGCGGGCTGACTTCAGCGCCACCCGGGAAAGAATCCTTTCCACATCGCCGATCCGCTGCAGGGTGTCGCGCAGGGCCTCGTCACCATGACTCTCCATTAAAGTATCAATTGCCTGCAGGCGCCGGTTCAATGTTTGGCGATCCTTCAACGGCCGGTTGAGCCAACGGCGCAGCATGCGACCGCCCATGGCGGTGACCGTGTGATCCAGCATGCCCACCAGGGTGAATTCGTCCCGGCCCGAGACGTTGTGTTCGAGTTCGAGATTCCGCCGCGTGGCCGCATCCATCTGCAAGGCCGCGTCACGTTGTTCCGTGCGCAACCCGGTGAGATGGGGCAACGCGGTGCGTTGGGTGTCTTTGACGTACTGGAGCAACGCGCCGGCCGCTCCGATGGCCAGCCCCAGACTTGCGCATCCAAAACCCGACAGATCCCTCGTGCCGAACTGGGAACACAGCGCCCGCGTGGCCGAATCGCTTTCGAAATGCCAGGGCGCGAAGGATCGGGTGCCCGCCGGTTTTTCGATCGCTTCGGGCAGGGTCTGTTCCTCGCTCATGACGAGTTCCGCCGGCTTGAGACGCTCCAGATCCGCAGCCAGCGCTTCGGTGCCGGAGCCTTCATGTACGGTGAAACGCCCGGCGGACAGATCCAGCCAGGCCAACCCGTAGCGTTCGCCGTCAAAGACGAGTGCGGCGATGAGGTTTTCCCGCCGGGCGTCCAGCAGCGCGTCTTCGGTAACCGTGCCGGGCGTGATGATGCGCACGACCCGCCGTTCCACGAGACCTTTGGCTGCCGCGGGATCACCGATCTGCTCGCAAATGGCCACGGACTCGCCCAGGCGCACGAGTTTGGCCAGGTAGCCGTCCACCGCATGGAAGGGCACGCCGGCCATGGGAATCGGCTCGCCGGCGGATTTCCCCCGGGTGGTCTGGACGATATCCAGCAAGCGGGCGGCCTTGCGGGCGTCCTCATAAAAGAGTTCGTAAAAATCTCCCATCCGGAAGAACAGCAGGATGTCCGGGTGTTCCGCCTTGATCTTCAGGTACTGCCGCATCAGCGGCGTGTGGGCGGGGGAGGCGGCGGCGGGTGATCCCATGGGCATTGAAGTGTAGCGACTCGCGCGCGCTTGTGCAGACGCCTTGCATGTCGCACCCTTGTCGGTCCAGAAGTCCGTTCAGGAGGGCCGCCCAGAAGGAGAAGCATGGACCCGGATCTTTTTCAGCTCGCACTCAAGGTCGGCAGAACCGTGGAATCGAAGGGGTGGCTGTTGGCCACCGCCGAATCGTGCACCGGCGGCTGGATCGCGAAAGTCATCACCGATGTGGCGGGCTCCAGCGGCTGGTTCGACCAGGGCTTCGTCACCTATTCCAATGCCGCCAAAACCCGGCAACTCGGTGTTCCGGAAGCGTTGCTGGACGACGACGGCGCCGTGAGCGAGGCAGTCGCCCGGGCCATGGTCCAGGGCGCGCTTGGGGCGAGCGCCGCGCATATTGCCGTGGCGGTTACCGGAATCGCCGGGCCCGATGGCGGCACGAAAGATAAACCCGTCGGCACCGTCTGGTTTGCCTGGGCCTCGCCGTCGCGCGTGGATACGGCGGTGCATCGCTTCAGCGGCGACCGGGAAGCGGTGCGGCGACAGACTTTGATCGTGGCGCTGGAAGGCGTCGTGGAACGCGCGGGCAGCGACGATGAGTGACGATACCCGGCGGCTTTTTTTCGCCTTGTGGCCCGACGATGACGCCCGTGCGGAACTGGCACGTGCCACCGGGGGTGTGGAGCTGCACCGGGGCGCCCGCCGGGTGCCGCCGGAGAAAATGCATGTCACGCTGGCGTTCCTGGGCAACACATCGCCCGACCAGCAACGCTGTTTCGAAAAAGCCGCCGATGATGTGAAGGGCAAGCCGTTTCGCCTGATCCTGGATCACTTCGGGCATTTCCCCCGGCCGCAGGTTTTCTGGCTGGGCCCCACGGAGTACCCCGAGGTATTGGGGCTGTTGGTGAAGCACCTGGTGTCGGCTATCCAGGCCTGCGGTTTTGAACCGGAACCGCGCACCTACCGGCCCCACGTCACCGTGGCGCGCAAGGTACGCGCACGCCCGGAAACGGGTCCGGTGTCGGTGCAATGGTCCTGCGACGGTTTTTTTCTGGTGGAAAGCGCCGGTGGCAAGTACTCAGTGCTGCGCCGCTGGCCCCTCGAATAAACGGGACAGGTTCGTGTTTAATTCGGGGACAGTTCCCTCATTTCCGCATCGGGCGGGCAAGTGGATATCCGTCGGCGGAGGAAATGAGGGAACTGTCCCCTTTTTAACTGAGGGAACTGTCCCCGAATTAAACACGAACCCGTCCCGGGTTTTAGGAGAAAGAGATGACTGAGTTCCAGCCGTTCCTCATGGAGCGGATGATGTCGAAATTCGAACAGGGGGTGGATTACAACCTGTCTGAAAGCGGCGTTCATCCGGTGACCCTGCGTGAGTTGTTGGACGACGAGCCGGAAGCTATTCGATATCTGCTGGATACCGAACTGAACTACCCCCACGCGAACGGGACGCCGGCGCTGCGCGAAAACATCGCTCGCACCTACAACGGATGCACGTCGGATAATGTGCTGGTCACCGTCGGCGCCATCGAAGCGAATTACCTGGCCATTCGTACGCTGCTGGATCCCGGCGACGAGATCGTGGTCATGCTCCCCAACTACATGCAGATCTGGGGGATTTCAAAAAACCATCGGCTCGACATGAAGACCTTCAACCTGGATCCGGGCCGCCGCTGGGCGCCGGATCTGGACGAACTGGAAGACCGGATCAGTGCGAAAACAAAACTCATCGCCATCTGCAATCCCAACAACCCCACCGGACGCACGCTGACGCGCGGTGAGATGCAACGCATCGTCGAGCTTGCGGATCGCAACGGGTCATGGATTCTGGCGGACGAGGTCTATCGTGGCGCCGAGCGCCTGACCGACGAGATCGCGCCGTCGTTCCATGGCGAGTACGACAAGGTCATTGCCGTGGGCAGCATGAGCAAGGCCTATGGTCTTCCCGGCCTGCGCATCGGCTGGGCCGCGGCTCCGCCGGATATCGTGGACGCCATGTGGGCGCGCCACGAATACATCGCGATTGCCGCCACCATGTTGTCCAATCAACTGGCCGCGATCGCCCTGGAACCCGCGAAACGTGAACAACTGCTGGCGCGTGCCCGCAGGTTGATCCGCGAAGGCTACCCGGTACTGGAAAAATGGATGAACGCGCATGGGTCGGTATTTTCGCTCACCCCGCCGGATGCCAGCGCGATTGCCTTCGTCCGCTACGATTTGCCCATCAACTCCACGCAATTGATCCACAAGCTCTGCGATGAAGCCAGCGTGCTGATCGTGCCCGGTGATCATTTCGGGCTGGATCACCATGTCCGCATCAGTTTCGGTTTGCCCGAAGACTATCTGAAGGAAGGTCTGGACCGGATGGGCCGGGTGATATCTCAAATCCGCAGCGAGGCCGCCTAGTCGTGGGCGTGGACCTGGCCGTGGACGTCGCCGCGGCGGTGCGTGAGGCGGAACAGCGCATCCGTCCCCACGTGCGCGAGACCGAACTGGAGTTTTCCGAACATTTCAGTCGCCTGACCGGCGCGCGGGTCTATTTGAAATGCGAAAACCTGCAGCACACGGGTTCTTTCAAGGTCCGCGGTGCGTTTAATTGCATACTCTCGCTGCAGGAGACCGAACCACCCGCCGGTTTTGTGGCAGCGTCCACGGGCAATCACGGCAAGGCCATTGCGTACGCATTGCAACAGTTGGGCGCCAACGGCGTCATTTTCATGCCCCATGGTTCCAGTACCTCCAAGGTCGAAGCGATTGAGGAAATGGGTGGGGAAATCCGATTTCAGGGGACCGACTGTATCCAATCAGAGCGCGCTGCGAGAGCCTTCGCCGCAGAGAAAGGGTTCGCCTATGTCTCACCCTACAACGACGAGCGGGTAATCGCCGGGCAGGGCACCATCGCCGCGGAGCTGGAGCGGCAACTGGAGTCCATTGATGCGATTTTTGTTTCCGTGGGCGGCGGCGGGCTGATCAGCGGCGTGGGTGGCTTCCTCAAGACAGGTCATCCCGGGATCAGTGTGTATGGTTGTTCGCCCGTGAACTCGGCGGTGATGATCGACTCCGTCGAGGCGGGCGAGATCCTCGATCTTCCCTCGGAGCCGACCTTGTCGGATGCGACGGCCGGCGGCGTGGAATCGGGTTCCATCACTTTCGATTTGTGCCGCCGTTATGTGGATGAGTACGTCAAAGTGACCGAAGCGGAAATCCGCGAAGGCTTGAGGGAATTCACCGGTGCCCACGACATGCCCATCGAGGGTTCGGCGGCCGTGGCTCTCATGGCCTGCGTCAACACCTGCGCCATGAACCGCGTTCAACTGCAAAACAAAAACGTTGTCGTGATCCTGTGTGGTGGCAATATCAACCCCGAGACCCTGCGCGGGGCCATGGCCGCATGAAAGTCGTGACTCTGGAGGAGATCCGCCCGGTTCTCGACGAGATTGATCTGTTGCCTCTGATTGAAGAAGGTTTCGCCCAGTACTCCGCGGGCAACGCCGTGGTGCCTCCGGTGGGAGAGTTGTTGCTGGAAGGCGGCGACGTTCACATCAAATACGGTTACATCAAGGGCCAGCCGTATTACGTGATCAAGATCGCCTCGGGCTTTTATGGGAACCCGGCGCTGGATCTGCCCGGCAGCCAGGGCATGATGCTGATGTTCCGCCAGGCAACGGGGCAACCAGTATGTCTGTTACTCGATGAGGGCTGGTTGACCGAGATCCGCACCGCGGTGGCCGGGGCCATCGTGGCGAAGTATCTTGCCCCAGCGGAGGTTGTGCGAATCGGTATTGCGGGCACCGGTACCCAGGCGCGGTTGCAATTGCAATATCTTGCCGGCATCACGGATTGTCGCCAGGTCACGGTGTGGGCACGGGGGGCGGCTCAGTTTGACGCCTATTGTGTCCATATGCGCCCGCTCGGATTCGAATGCACGCCTGCCGAGACGCCAGACGATCTGCTCCGCGAGTGCAATCTCGTCGTCACCGCCACGCCGTCAACGACGCCGTTGCTCCACGCCGATGCCCTGCAAGCCGGCACTCACATCACGGCCATGGGTTCGGATACGGCGCAAAAACAGGAACTGGACACCGGGTTGTTGGCGAGGGCGGATCAGGTGGTGGCCGACAGTATTTCCCAATGCCTGGAACGCGGGGAGATCCACCACGCCCTGAAAAGCGGAGACGTCAGGAAAGATCAACTCATCGAACTGGGCACGATCATCAACGGGGAACGCCCGGGCCGGGCATCGGATGAGGAAATCACGATCGCCGATCTCACCGGAGTGGCAGTTCAGGATATACAGATCGCTACCGCAGTCTGGTCCGCCCTTAACAAGTAAATGGGACCGTTCTCCAGGTTTTGGCGTTTTACTGGTCTTGGTCGGACCAGTAACCGGGACGTTTCTCTTTCGGCGGAAACAGTTCGAGCATCTCG
>SMWH01000018.1 GCA_004357005.1 Gammaproteobacteria bacterium | reverse complement strand
TATCGTCAAATGTGAGTGCCAGTGCCGTTGCGCCCATGGTGGTGGCGACGACTTCCGATTGTTTTCCGTCCAGGCTGAGGCGGTATTTTCCATCGAAGCCCTGCGCGTCGACTTCAGTGCGTTCACCGTTTTCTGACACCAGTATCACGAGGCGATGCCCTGGACGGTTGAAACGCCAGGCATCAGCGATAGCCCAGGGATTGAAGGGGTCCGTTGACTCGCTGGCTGATCGGCGCGCCTGATTTTCGTCGTCGAGCAGATGTCGGGCCACGGCGGCAATCTTGGCGATCCCGGGAACTGGCCGTCGTGCCGTCAGTTCACCCACATGCTTGTCGACGAAACTGGTATCGACTTGACCCCGGCTGAAAGCGTCGAGGCGCACGACCCGCTCGAGAAAATCGATATTCGTGTTGATGCCGATGGCTGCCGTACCGGCTAATGCTTCCTTCAGGCGGGTGACAGCGCTGTCCCGGTCCTGATCCCAGACAACGAGTTTGGCAATCATGGGATCGTAAAACACGGTGACCTTGTCACCGGTCTCCACCGCGCTGTCTGTACGTATGTTCTCGCTGTCTTGTGGAAAATGCAGCAGCTCGAGTTTTCCACTGGAGGGAAGGAAACCCTGTGCCGGGTCTTCGGCGTAAATGCGCGCTTCTATGGAATGCCCGTGCCGGTTGATCTTTTCCTGTGAGAGCGGAAGCGATTCACCGGCCGCCACACGAAGTTGCCACTCCACGAGGTCCAGGCCCGTGGTCATTTCGGTCACCGGGTGCTCTACCTGGAGGCGGGTGTTCATTTCCATGAAATAGAAAGTCCGGTCCTCGCCCACGATGAACTCCACGGTTCCCGCGTTGAGATAGTCCACCGCGCCCGCTGCCGCCACCGCCGCTTCGGCCATGAGTGACCGGGTCTTGTCATCGAGAAAGGGGGAGGGAGTTTCCTCGATGATCTTCTGATAACGACGTTGGATTGAACATTCGCGCTCGAACAGGTGAACGATGTTGCCCTGATGATCGCCGAAGATCTGGAACTCGATATGCCGGGGTTGTTCCACATACTTTTCGAGGATCATGGCCTCGTCGCCGAATGCGCCACGGGCCTCACGCCGTGCCGCCTCCAGGTTCTCGACGAAGCTGTCAGCATCGGTGACGACGCGCATGCCTTTACCGCCGCCTCCGGCTGAAGCCTTGATCATCAGAGGGAAGCCGAGCTGCCGGCTCTCGGCCACGAGACAGTCGGTTTCCTGACTGTCCCCGTGATAACCCGGGACGACCGGGACGCCGACAGATTCCATCAATCTTTTCGCGTTCGCTTTTGCGCCCATCTGTTGCATGGTTTCCGGGCGTGGCCCGACAAAAACCAGGCCGGTCTTTTCGCAAGCAGCGGCGAACTGGGGATTCTCGGAAAGAAAACCATAACCAGGATGAATCGCGTCGGCGCGGCTTTGTTTGGCCGCCGCCAGGATCTTCTCGATATTCAGATAGGAATCGGCCGGGGCAGCGCCGCCAATGGGGATGCTCTCGTCCGCCAGTCTGACATGACGCGCCCGGGCATCCGCGTCCGAGTACACGGCGATCGTGTGAATCCCGAGGCGTTTGCAGGTGGCCATGACCCGGCAGGCGATTTCCCCGCGGTTGGCGATAAGGACCCGGGAGAACAACTCAGTCCTTCTCCGGGCTCCATGACGGTTTGCGTTTCTCCAGGAACGCGCTGATCCCTTCCTTGCCTTCATCGGATGCTCGCAGGCGCGCGATCAGGGTCGCGGTGGAACGGTCGCGTTCCAGTCCGCTGCCGACCTGACCGGATAGGACCCGGCGGATCAGGCTCTTGCAGCTGGCCTGGGCCTTGGGCCCACCTTCGAGCAGGAACCCGATCATGTTTTCGGTTTCCCGGTCGAGGGAGTCGGTATCGGCGGCCAGCAAATGAACCAGCCCCATCGCGTGTGCTGCTTCGGCATCGAAGCGCTCCCCGGTGAGAAACAACCGGCGCGCTGCCCGTTCACCCATGGCGGGAATAACGTAAGGGGCGATCACGGCGGGAACCAGGCCAAGCCTGACTTCCGTGAGACCGAAGATCGCGCTTTTTTCCGCAATGGCCATGTCACAACAGGCCACCAGTCCCACGCCGCCGCCCAGGGCGGCGCCGTTCACCCGTGCGATCGTGGGCATTTTGAGTTCGTTCAGGCGGCGCATCAGCTGAGCAAAGCGTCCGGCATCCTCCCGGTTTTCATGCTCGGAGCGTTCGGCCATGGCCCGCATCCAGTTGAGATCTGCTCCGGCCGAGAAGGACTTGCCGGCGCCCGTCAAAACGATTACCCGGATCGTCCCGTCATGTTCCAACTCTTCCAGTTCGCCGTTGAGTTCCTCGATGAGAACGTCATCGAAGGCGTTGTGCACATCCGGGCGATTGAGCGTTACCGTAGCCACGCCGCGCCGGTCAATATCTGTCAGGAGACGGTCACTCATATTCGAGCAGGCGGCAGTCTGTCGCCTCACATGCGGAATATGCCGTAGCGGGTGGGTTTGATCGGGGCATTCAGCGACGCGGAGATGGCGAGGGCCAGTGTGCGGCGCGTATCCACCGGGTCAATAATGCCGTCGTCCCACAATCGGGCCGTCGCGTAATAAGGATGGCCCTGCTCTTCGTATTGATCAAGGATAGGCTGTTTGAACTTCTGTTCGTCCTTCTCCGACCATTTCTTGCCGGCTGCCTCAAGAGCATCGCGTTTTATGGTGGCCAGAACCGATGCGGCCTGTTCGCCACCCATCACGGAGATCCGGGCGTTGGGCCACATCCACAGGAACCGCGGCTGGTACGCGCGTCCCGACATGGCGTAGTTACCCGCGCCGAAGGAGCCCCCGATCACCACGGTGAATTTCGGAACCTGAGAACAGGCCACGGCGGTGACCATCTTGGCGCCATCCTTCGCGATGCCGGCGTTCTCGTATTTTCTGCCGACCATGAACCCGGTGATGTTTTGCAGGAAAACCAGCGGGATCCTGCGCTGGTTGCACAGTTCGATGAAATGAGTGCCCTTGAGCGCGGATTCAGAAAACAGGATTCCGTTGTTGGCGATAATCCCAATGGGATAACCGTGCAGATGCGCGAATCCGCATACCAGGGTTTTTCCGTAACGGGCTTTGAATTCCTGGAAACGTGAGCCGTCCACAAGCCGCGCAATGACTTCGCGCACATCAAAGGGATAACGGGTATCCCGTGGCATGATGCCATACAGGTCTTCCGCCGGGTACAAAGGTTCTTCAGGTTCGCGCAAATCCAGCGTTACCTGTTTTTTCCGGTTGAGACTGGCGACGATGTCCCGGGTGATGGCCAGGGCATGCTGGTCGTTTTCCGCCAAATGGTCAGTGACGCCGGAAATGCTGCAGTGGACTTCCGCGCCGCCGAGACTCTCCGCATCCACCACTTCGCCGGTGGCAGCCTTGACCAGCGGAGGCCCGCCCAGAAAAATTGTGCCCTGCTCCTTGACGATAACGGACTCGTCCGACATCGCCGGGACGTAGGCGCCACCGGCAGTGCATGAACCCAGCACCGCGGCGATCTGTGGGATGTTCTTTGAGGACAACCGGGCCTGGTTGTAGAAAATACGGCCGAAATGATCCCGGTCCGGAAACACCTCATCCTGCAATGGCAGGAAAGCGCCGCCCGAGTCCACCAGATAAATGCAGGGCAGGTTGTTTTCCCCGGCGATCTCCTGGGCGCGCAGATGTTTTTTGACGGTAACGGGGTAATAGGTGCCGCCTTTCACGGTGGCATCGTTGGCTACCACCATGACTTCCTGTCCGTTGATGCGCCCGATACCGGTAATGATCCCGGCGCAGGGAGCGGCGTCCCCGTACATTCCATGAGCAGCCAATGAGGATAGTTCGAGAAAGGGGCTGCCCGGATCCAGCAGGGCACGAATCCGTTCCCGGGGCAGCAGTTTGCCCCGGTCCAGGTGTTTCTTGCGGGCTTTTTCACCGCCGCCTTCGCTCGCCGCCTCGACTTGTTGCTTCAGGTCCTTGACCAGGCCGCGCAGGTACTCAGCGTTGCTCCTGGCGTCGTCGGCGCCGTCGTCGTATTGGCTTTTTAGTTCAGACATGTTGTCCCGGTCATCGCACCGCTATTGTACGCATCCAGCACCGACGGGCGTTCCCGGTTCCGGGACGCTGTAAAAAGCTCTCAGGCGAGTGCGAGACAAGGCCGAGGTTAAACAACCGTGGTGAGAAAGCGGAATACAGGCAGTGCATGAGCTTTTTGAGCCGCTTTTTGACGCGGTATCGCGCCACCTGGGAGTTTGTCATTGGCTAGAGAACTTCGATACCGATGGCCGTGGCTTCGCCGCCGCCGATACACAGGCACGCGATACCGCGTTTCAGCCCACGATTCAACAGCGCGTGCAACAGCGTCACGGTGATTCGCGCGCCCGTGGCGCCGATGGGGTGACCCAGTGCGCAGGCGCCGCCGTTGACGTTGATTTTCTCGTGAGGAATGCCCAGGTCTCGCATGGCCGCCATGGCCACCGCGGCGAAGGCTTCGTTGACCTCGAAAAGATCCACGTCGTCCACGGACCAGCCGTTCTTTTCCAGCAGTTTGGCGATGGCTTTGCCCGGGGCGGTAGTGAACCACTCGGGTGCCTGGGCGTGGGTCGCGTGGCCGACCATGCGCGCCAGCGGTTTGAGGCCGCGTTTTTCGGCGGCCTCGCCGGACATGACAATGATCGCCGCGGCGCCGTCGTTGATGGACGAGGCATTGGCGGCGGTGACCGTGCCGTCCTTGCGGAAGGCGGGTTTGAGTTCCGGGATTTTTTCAGGTTTGCAGCGAAACGGGGCCTCGTCCGTGTCCACCACCGTTTCGCCCTTGCGGGTCTTGACCGTCACCGGTGCAATTTCGTTCTTGAAGGCGCCGCTTTCCACCGCCGCCCGGGCACGGCGGACGGATTCGGCCGCAAACTCGTCTATTTCCTCGCGGCTGAAGTCGTATTCGTCGGCCAGCTGGTCACCGAAGCAGCCCATGAGTTTTTCGTCATAGGGATTCTGCAGGCCGTCCCAGAACATGTGATCAATGACTTCGCCGTGGCCCATGCGGAACCCACCCCTGGCCTTGGGCAGCATGTAAGGCGCGCGCGTCATGGATTCCATTCCGCCGGCGAGCACGATATCGGCGCTGCCGGCCTTGATCAGGTCGTGGCCCAGCATCATCGACTTCATCCCCGAGCCGCAAACCTTGTTGATCGTCGTGCAAGGCACGGAGTCCGGGATACCGGCGCCCAGGGAGGCTTGCCGTGCGGGAGCCTGACCCACACCGGCTGGCAGTACACAGCCCATGAACACCTCGCTGATATCACCGGGCTCTACACCCGAATCTTCCAGCGCCGCACGGATGGCAGTGCTGCCCAACTCCGTGGCGCTGACTTGTGTGAACGCGCCCTGAAAAGACCCCACCGGGGTCCGTCTTGCGGCAACGATGACTATGTCCTGTTTGTCCATTCAGTTATCTTCCTCGAATAGTTCTCGTCCGATGAGCATCCGGCGGATTTCGTTGGTGCCGGCGCCGATGTCATAGAGTTTCGCGTCCCGCAGCAGGCGTCCCGTGGGATACTCGTTAATGTAACCGTTCGCTCCCAGCGCCTGGATAGCCTCCAGGCTGACTTCCACCGCGGATTTCGATGCGTGCAGCAGGCATGCCGCTGGATCAGTGCGTGATCTGATGCCCCGATCAAAATCCGCCGCAACGGCGTAGGAAAAACTGCGGGCCGACTGCAGTGCCGTGTACATGTCGCCCAGCTTGGCCTGCATGAGCCCAAACCCGCCGATGGGCCGGTCAAACTGTTTGCGCTCGCGCACATAAGGCATGACCGTTTCCAGCGCCGCCTGCATGATGCCCACCGGACCACCGGAGAGCACGAGCCGCTCTGAGTTGAGCCCGGCCATCAGGATCCTTACACCCTGGTTGACCTCACCGACCCGGTTGGCGTCCGGGATCTCACAGTTTTCAAAGACAAGTTCGCAGGTGTTCGAACCGCGCATGCCGAGCTTGTCCAGCTTCTGTGCCGTGCTGTAACCCGGCATGTCCTTTTCAACGATGAAGGTGGTCATGCATCGGGAACCGGCGTCTTTGTCTGCAGTGCGCATGTAAGTCAGCGTCACCGAGGCCTCTGGTCCGTTGGTGATCCACATCTTGGAGCCGTTGGTGATCCAGTTGTCGCCTTTCTTTTCCGCGCGGCAGCGCATGGAACCCACCACATCGGAACCTGCACCGGCTTCCGACATGGCCAGGGC
>SMWH01000017.1 GCA_004357005.1 Gammaproteobacteria bacterium | reverse complement strand
TGCAACTCCTCTTCCCAGCTTGCAACGCTGGCATCCTCCGGCAGTTCTATCAGCAGCAGACTCATGTCAAAACCGCTTTTCGTGATCTGTTCCTCAACAGTCTGGGCGCGCACCCGCACGCCTTCACCGGACAGTTTCTGCTGTTCCACCGCACCGCGCAGATCCTGGGCATGTTTTTCGGCCTGCACGCGTTCCTGGTCGAGGCGTCGCAGTTCCGTATCCAGTTCTTCCAGCTTCGTCCGTGCTGCATGCATGCGTTTTTCGATCGCCAGCTTCAGGTTGAGTTTCGCCCGGTGATTCTGTTCACGCTCGGTCTGGGGCGTTTCATCTTCCTCGATCTGGGTGTGCAGCTGTTTGCGCCTCGCATCCAGTTGTTCCAACTGGTGGGTCATGCGTTCCAACGCTGATTGTGTTGATGTGAGCGCCGCGCGTTTCTTTTCGACTTCGATGGTGAGGCGCTGTACGCGATCGCGTACTACTGCCGCCGCGTCCCGCGCCGTGCCGAATACGTGCTGGATTTCGCCCTTTTCACCGGTGAGTTTTTCGTGGCGTTTCTGGATGACGACCATGCTTTCGATGGCCTTTTCGAGCCGAGCTCGCGCCGATTGCAGTTGATTGCGTTGATCCTCGATCTGCTGTTCGGTCTGGGACAGATCTTCAGTCAGCTCCAGGCGCCGTTCCCGCTGCTGAGAAAGCGTTGTTCGTTTGCCCTCTGCTTTGCCGCAGATTTCCGCGTGCCGGTGCTGGAGCCCGTTGATCTTTTCCTGCAGGTCATCACGATCGTTGTCGATCTGGGACAAAGCCTCTTCGCCCTGTTCCACAGCCTTGCGGCGGGAAGCGATGTCCTCCTCCAGTTCGACGATGCTTCTTTCGAGTTCCCCGATGGCCTGTGCCCGGTGCAGGATCCCGCTTTCGCTGCTGGCCTGCCGGGACACTCGCACCCAGTTCCGGCCCAGCCACACCCCCTCCCGTGTGATGACGGACTCGCCGTCGTTCAACCGGGCGCGCTGGGCAAGCGCATCGTCCAGGCTTTCCGCCGTCGCGACGCCGGTCAGAAGGTCGTGGAGCGCGGCGGGGCCGCGTACCTGGGCGGACAGCCCTGATGTGCTTTTTTCTGATTCGCCGCTTTGCATCACGCCCACCGACCCTTCGCTCAGTGATTCGAGGGCTTTCGCCACCGCGTCCACATCAGCGTCGTGGACCAGTGATTCCAGATGACCCTCGAGCGCTGTCTGCACCGCGGTTTCCCAACCGGCGCTGACCTGCAACAAATCCGCCAGCCGCGGTTTGTTCAGCAAACCGTTGTCGCGCAGCCAGTCCTGGATATCGGGTTCGCCCTCACCCAGTGCCGCTTCCTGCAGCGCCTGCAGTGAACTGTGCCGGCCGCTCAGGTTTTCCAGTTCCTGTCGCGCGTCGTGCAGGCCTTCTTCGATCTGCGCGTTGTCGGTTTGCCGTTCTGCGTATTGTTCGCGGATATCATCAAGCTCCGAGCCAGCGGCGTCGATCTGTTCCTGAGCCGTGTCGGCCTGTTCAGATGCCTGGTCCAGATCGCTTTCGATCTTCTCGTCATTGATTTCGCTGCTTTGTTGCCGCAAACGCTCCAGACGCTCGGTCAACTGCAGCAGATGCCGGTCCACGTGATCAATGCGGGTCTGCTCCACTTCGGCCTGGCTGGATTTTTCGTTCTGCTCGGTCGTGTGCTGATCCCAATTGGCTTGCCATGCCTGCAGCGCCTGTTCCGCGGCGGTGAAACGCGTTTCGGTGCCTTCCTGTTCGAATACAGCGGCGTCGAGTTCCGGTTCGTATTGGGCAAGACCGGTTCTCAATTCTTCCGTTTGCACGCGATCCAGCGCAATATGTTCCTCGATTTCGGCGCGCTGTTCGTCGGCTTCTCTCAGTTCCTGCTGGCGCTGTTGTTTCAGTGTTTTGCTGTGGAGAATTTCCTGCTCGAGCCGGGCGATTTCGCTGCTCACCTCGTACGATTCCGCGTGCACCGCATTGAAAGCATCCATGGCCCCGGTGTGTTTTTCGCGGGCTTTTTCCAGATCGGTTTCAAACAAACGTTGCTGCGCGACAGCCTTTTCCAATGCCGTCTCGCGAACATCCACCTCTTGCTGGTGTTCGCTGGATTCCGAGTCCAGTTCCTTCCATTGCAGGGCCAGGAGTTCCGCTTCACGGCGACGCTGTTCTTCCTTGAGCACCTTGTAACGCTCAGCCGAACGCGCTTGTCTCTTGAGATGCGCGATCTGGTTGCCGATCTCGTCACGCAGGTCGTCGAGCCGCGAGAGATTGTCCCGGGTGTGCCGCATGCGGTTCTCGGTCTCGCGGCGCCGCTCCTTGTACCGGGAGATGCCGGCAGCTTCTTCCAGGTAAACACGCAGATCCTCGGGTTTTGCTTCAACGAACTGGGAGATCATCCCCTGTTCGATGATCGAGTAACTCCTGGGCCCGATACCCGTGCCATGAAACAGATCGGTGATGTCCCGTCGCCGGCAACGTGTTCCATTGAGGTAGTAGGCGGATACGCCGTCCCGTGACACGATGCGTTTGCAGGAGAGTTCCGCAAATCCCGCATATTGCCCGCCTAACGCACCATCGCTGTTGTCAAATATCAGTTCGACGGTGGCGGTGCCCACGGGTTTGCGAATGTCGGAACCGTTGAAGATCACATCCGCCATGGAGTCGCCGCGCAACACCTTGGCGGAGCTTTCGCCCATGACCCAGCGCACGCCATCGATGATATTCGATTTGCCACAGCCGTTCGGACCGACGATCGCGGTCATATCGCTGGGGAAATGAACCGTCGTCGGGTCGACGAACGACTTGAATCCGGCGAGTTTGATCTGAGCTAGACGCATGCGGCAATCAACATGGCGGCCATCACGGCGGCAACGCCGCCTGAATACGATTCATTAAACGTAGGGACCAGTTTGGACGCGGTCCGTGGATTGCGGTAAGTTTGCCGTCCCTGCTGCAGCAGACCGTTGTTAGACAATGAACACCAAGCCGAGTCGCAGTCTTGAAACGTTCCTCAATCCAGAGCCGGGGAGAGATTATACCATCCGTATCCAGGTTCCAGAGTTCAGCTGTCTGTGTCCGCGCACCGGTCAGCCGGATTTCGCGGTGCTGGATCTGGAATACGTTCCCGACCAACTGTGTCTGGAACTCAAGGCGCTGAAGCTGTACGTGTGGTCCTACCGGGACGAGGGTGTTTTCCACGAAGCGGTGACCAATCAGATCCTGGGTGACCTGGTGGCCGCCTGCCAGCCCCGATTCATGCGTTTGACGGCGGATTTCAACGTTCGCGGGGGCATCTACACCACGATCGTGGCCGAGCACCGCGATCCTGACTGGGAACCGCCCGATCCGGTCATCCTTCCCGCCCCCCCCGATGCCTGAAACAGACGGCTGATCAGCCGCGGGCCTCGGCAGGGCTTCGCGCCTGGATGGACAGGGCATGGATGTCCGTGTCCATGAGCTCGCCCATGGCGTCGTAAACGAGCCGGTGGCGTTCCAGGAGGCTCAGACCGCTAAAGGCGTCTGCCACGATGGTCACGGAGAAATGACCGCGCCCGTCCGCAGCTCCGGGATGACCCACGTGTTCGTGGCTCTCGTCCACGACATCCAGCAGGCTTGGCGCCAGGGCGTCTTCCAGCCGTTGCCGGATGAGGGCGACCCGATCCTGCGCGGCCATGGATCAGCCGGGTTCCGGGGGGCCGGGGGACGAACCGGGGGCCGTGTTTTCAGCCCCCGATCCGGTGTCGTTTTCGTCGGCGGGCCTGGCGTGGCGCGCCAGATAGAAAGCCTGGGCCACGGCGAACAGCAGGGTCAGGCTGATCAGGCCGAACAGCTTGAAATTGACCCACACATCGGTGCTGAAGTTGAGGGCCACCCACAGGTTGAGAGCCCCGGCGAACAGGAAAAAGATGGCCCAGGCCACGTTGAGCCTGCGCCAGATGGCGTCCGGGGCCCGCATCACCTTGCCCATCAGCCTCTGGGTGGCGGGTTTGTCCGAAAACCACTGACTGGCGAGGAAAACCGCCGCGAACAGCCAGTTCACCGCCGTGGGTTTGATCTTGATGAAGGACTCATCCCGGAAGGCGATGGTGACGCCCCCCAGCAACACCAGCAGCCCCAGGGACAGGAGTTGCATGCGCTCGATCCTGCCGGTCCGGTACCAGCTCCAGCCCGCCTGCAAGGCGGCGGCCGCGACGGCGATGCCGGTGGCCACGTAGATGCCCGCCACCTTGTAGGCGACGAAAAAGAGCAGAACCGGGAGAATGTCGTACAGCAGTTTCATGGGGCGCGGTAGCCTAGCATAAGGAATCGCGCCACGAATGGCGCTCCTGCGCGAAGCCGCTCCCACGGAATGCCGGGGCCCGTATAATCGCGCAGAAGCTCAGACCATCAACCCAGGGAGTGGAATGGCAAATCGAAGCGGCGTGGTCCTGTCCGGCATGCGTGCCACGGGCAGCCTTCATTTGGGCCACTACCTGGGCGTGATCCGCAACTGGGTCCGCCTGCAACACGAATACGACTGCTATTTTTTCGTCGCGGACTGGCACGCCCTGACGACCCACTACGAGGACACGGCGGTCATCAGTGAAGTGGTCTGGGACATGGTGGTTGACTGGCTGGCGGCGGGGGTTAATCCCAAGCTGTGCAAGATCTTCATTCAGTCCCATGTGCCGGAGCACGCGGAACTGCATCTGCTGCTGTCCATGACGACACCGGTGTCCTGGCTCGAGCGGGTGCCCACCTACAAGGACCAGCAGGAAAAGCTCAAGGGGCGGGATCTGGCCACCTATGGATTCCTTGGTTACCCGGTGCTGCAGTCCGCGGATATTCTGGTTTACCGGGCCAACTATGTGCCGGTCGGCGCGGACCAGGTGCCCCACGTGGAGTTGACCCGGGAGATTGCCCGGCGTTTTAATGAGTTCTTCGGCCGGGAGCCTGGAATGGCGGCAAAAGCCGAAGCCGCCATCAAGAAGATGGGCAAGAAAAATGCCCGTATGTACAACGAGTTACGAAAACGTTTTCAGGAAGAAGGTGATGGTGAGGCATTGGGCGTGGCCCAGGCGCTGATAGAAAACCAGTCGAACATTTCACTCGCCGACCGCGAGCGCCTGACCGGCTATCTGCAGGGCACCGGGCGGACGATCCTTCCCGAGCCGGAAGTCCTGCTCACCGCGACGCCGAAGGTGCCGGGTGTAGACGGTCAGAAGATGTCCAAGTCCTACGGCAACACAATCGATCTGCGTGATGATGCCGAGACAGTGGAGCGTAAACTGCGTACCATGATGACGGATCCGGCCCGGGTGCGCCGCAGCGATCCCGGGGATCCCAACAAGTGCCCGGTATTCGAACTGCACAAGATCTATTCCGACGAAGACACCCTCAAGTGGGTGGTGAACGGCTGCACCACCGCCGGTATCGGTTGTCTCGACTGCAAGCAACCCCTGATCGATTCCATCCAGGCGGAACTGGAGCCCATCCGCCGACGCACGGTGGAACTGGAAGCCGATCCCGGCCTGGTGAGGCGGGTGATCGCCGAAGGAACGGAAGCCGCCCGCGATACGGCGCGGGAAACCATGGAAGAAGTACGCCGGGCCATGGGTTTGTATTACGGTTGAGACCATGACCGAAGAAATACACCGGGCATGGCTTTGGGCTGCCGCTGAAATATGACGGAAGAATCGAAACTGCCCCAGCCGGCGTTGACGGTCATAGGTTCGCCCCGGGGTGACCGCCAGGGCGACTACAAGGGCGCGCCACAGGGCGAAATACCCTTTGCCCGGGTGCAGGGCGAACCCTATCTGCAACCGCCGACGGATCTCTATATCCCGCCGGACGCATTGGAAATCCTGCTGGAAGCCTTCGAAGGCCCCCTGGATCTGCTGTTGTATCTGATCCGCCGGCAGAACCTGAACATTCTCGACATTCCCGTCGCCGAGATCACGCGCCAGTACATGGAGTACATCGATCTCATGCAGGAGCTACGGCTGGAGTTGGCGGCCGAGTACCTGCTCATGGCCGCCATGTTGGCGGAGATCAAATCCCGCATGTTGCTGCCACGGCCCGATGAAGGGGATGAGGACGAGGACGACCCGCGCGCGGAACTGATCCGGCGGCTGCAGGAATACGAACGCTACAAGAAAGCCGCGGAGGACCTCGATACTCTGCCCCGCCTGGAGCGGGATTTCGTGGTGACCCACGAGATCCCTTCAGATCACAAGGTAGTCCGCCTCGCGCCGAAGGTGAACCTCAAGGATGTGTTGAGCGCTTTTGGCGAGGTCATGCGACGCGCCGATCTGTATACACGCCACCACATCCAGCGTGAGCGCTTGTCCGTGCGTGAGCGCATGTCGCGCGTGCTTGGCGCGCTGCGGGAGGGGGGGTACGAGGAGTTCCAGACCATGTTCACCGTGGAGGAAGGTCGCATGGGAGTGGTGGTCACCCTGCTGGCAATGCTGGAACTGATCAAGGAAGAACTGATCGAACTGGTACAGAACGAGCCTTATGGTCCGATCTATGTAAAATCGCTGGCAAGCCACGACTGAGACATGGAAACGGAATCACTCAAATACATCCTGGAAGCGGCATTGCTGGCCTCGGAGCGTCCTCTGTCATTCGATACGCTGATGGCGTTGTTCGAGGAGGCAGAGCGCCCGGAACGGGACGCGGTCCGGGAGGCCCTGAACGCCCTGATGGGCGACTACAGGGACCGTGGCATTGAGTTGCGGGAGGTCGCGAGCGGTTACCGCATCCAGGTTCGCCCGGATTATCAGCGCTGGGTCTCACGCCTGTGGGAGGAGCGCGCGCCAGTTTATTCCCGGGCGTTGCTGGAGACCCTGGCGCTCGTCGCCTATCGTCAGCCTGTTACCCGCGGCGAGATCGAAGCGGTGCGCGGCGTGAGCGTCAGCACCAATATTATCCGCACCCTGCGCGAGCGTGACTGGATCCAGGTGGTGGGGCACCGGGATGTGCCGGGCAGGCCGGCCCTTTATGCCACCACGAAGTTGTTCCTCGATTATTTCAATCTCAAGAACCTGAATGATCTGCCCTCGCTGGCGGAACTGCGGGATATTGACCAGATCGAAGCGGAACTGAATTTCGAAACGCCGGCCCCGGCAGTGGCCGGCGTGGCCGTGGACACCGATACGACCGCGGATGCGGAGGCAAAAGCGGACGCGGATTCCGATACACCCGATGAGCAGTCTTCTTCGCCGGACGACCCGGAATCCGGTGAACCGCCCCCGGTGGTCGCTGCCCACCGAGTCTCGTGACCCAAAAAGATTCTGCACCCGATCGTATCGTCGATCGTGGGGCCGATCCCCGGGCAGAACGCGTGCAGAAACTGCTCGCGCGAGCGGGTGTGGGCTCACGCCGTCAGATCGACCAGGCCGTCGGCGACGGACGCGTCCGAATCAACGGCAAGCGTGCGCAACCCGGTGCAACCGCCGGAGACGGTGACCGCATCGAGATAGACGGGCGCGGTTTCCGGGTTGAGTCACGTCACGCCACACCGCGCGTGCTCGTGTACAACAAGCCCGAAGGCACGGTGACGACACGTAGCGACCCGGAGGGGCGCCCCACGGTGTTCTCCCGCTTGCCCCGTCTGGAAGGCGCGCGCTGGATCGCCGTGGGACGTCTCGATATCAACACCACTGGTTTGTTGCTGTTCACCGATGACGGCGATCTGGCCAACGCGCTCATGCATCCGTCATCGGAAATGGATCGTGAATATGCCTGCCGCGTGCATGGCGAAATCCTGCCCGAGCACCTGGAACGCCTGCGCAAAGGTGTAGAGCTCGAGGACGGTCCGGCCCGCTTCACCGACATCGTGGCCGGAGAAGGCGGCGAAACCAACCAGTGGTTTCACGTGGTGCTGATGGAAGGTCGCAACCGCGCCGTGCGGCGGCTCTGGGAATCCCAGGGTCTCAAGGTAAGCCGGCTCAAACGCGTGCGTTTCGGCCCGGTGTTCCTCGACAAAGCGCTTCAAAGGGGTGCGTGGCGTGAACTCGATGCTAAAGATGTGCGCGTGCTGGCGAAGGATGCGGGGTTTTCGCCTGGGGGCAGTCAGCTGGTGTTGGTTCCGACAAAAAGACCGGGACAAAAACGGGGGAAAAAGGGACGTGGCCCGCGGCGCCGTTAAATGAATCGCGCCACGAATGACGCTCCTACACGGGAGGGGACCAGGGAGTCGCGTCAGCGCCGAAGCGGTTTGCGCCGGTCAGCGCGGGTCGACGAGTATGACCTTGCTGGCCCGTTCCACCAGCAGTTCGTAGGCATTGCCGCTGAACAGGTCTCCTCCCGGCGCGGTCATTCCGTAGTCCGCCTGTAAACTTCGAAGTGCTTCGTGCAGCGTAACTCCCGTCGGATCGTTTGTCCGGGGTTCCAGGAACTCTTTGTTGCGCGGTTCGTTCAGTTTTCAAGGCGATTCATCCCTTCCACCAGCGGGTGCCAGCCGAACACCAACGACAGTTTGAATCCATCCATCCGCAGGTCGGTCGGGTCACTATCGTTCACGGTTGCCATGTAAGCTGCAGTGAGCTGGATGTTGTCGTTGATCTGGTAACCCAGCGTGAACCCCAGGCCGACATTGTTCAGGTCTTCGCCATTGACGCCGTCGATACTGGACTTGCCACCGGCGAATCGACTGCTGTTGGCATGTGCTCGCTGGTCTCTCAGGGTGTGAGCTTTTGGTGCCCGCTGTTGCTGATGTGGATGCTGAGGTTCTGGCTCTTGACGTCGAGGATGATCGTTGATGGATAGATCGTGCCGTCGGGTAGGGTTGCAAGATCTGCGGTCAGCACAATTGTGTCCTTGGCTTTCTCCATGAAGGTTGCTACTTCGATCCCAAGGAGAGCGTTGCTCACAGAGTCAAGGCTAAGTGTCATCGAGTCACCAGGTTTCAGGTAATCGGCGATCGTCAACTTGATCCGCCCGGCTGAATCCTGGGGCGTCATCGAGATTTTACCCTCGTCCTTGGCTTTTTGAATCCGCTCTGGAACCGGCGGGATGTACTCTTTCACGAGGGCGACCGCCTGCGTCGTCGCGTCCGCGATGTCCTCCTTCTTGTGCTCTACGACCCGCTTACGAATCCCACGGGGCTTTCTACGACCCTCGGACTGCGGTTCCGTCTCGATCGGCACCTTCTGCAGATCGCCGTCGATGGCGTAGTAGCAACGATTCTGTGTGCGCGACTTTTTCTCGCCCTTGATTGACACCGTAGTTGTCTCGATCCACTCGTAGGCTCGCTGACCCGCTAGGCCGGCCTGCAGGGACGCCTTGAGAGCAGCTACGCGCTCCTCGACGGGTGGCTGACTCTCGGACGATGTCTGCGCCACGGCGCACGCGGACGCTCCAGCTAGCAGGAACAGCAGCGTCCTAACGAACTTCTGTTTCAAAACGGTTTTTTGCACGACGTTTCCCCTCAACAGCCACGATTTTGGCAACAAGATTGTATCTTCTTTCTGCAACAGGTGTCCGGGCGATTCGATCTGCGCACGTTTTGAAAACCCGCACTCGCTCTTGATCGCGGCTGGAAAGCCGCTCCCACGCAGTCGAATCATTCCTGGCGGCCAGTTTTAGATTCGTGGGCGGCCCCAGCGGGAACGGAGTGCCCTTGAGTCACATGCCAAGTGCTTCGCGTTTCGTGCGCCTGGCTGTTCGCCAGGCGATCCACAGGCGTTTTAGCGGCGTGAGCCGGAGCTGCAAGTCGGCACGGGGCGTCTGCGCCAGTCGGGCCTGATCCAGGCGCGCCCGAAGGGTCCAGGGCAACAGCGCATAACGTTGCGAGGGCGACAGCGCGGCCAGGGCTTCCGTGTACAAGGCGGCGACCCGTGCGGTTTGATAGCTGAGCAGCTCGACGACGGCCTCTGTCTGTGTGCCACCCTGCAGATCCTTGCGCGTTACCTGAAAACGGGCCAACTCGTCCATGGGCACCGACAGCCGGTTATTGGCAGCGTCAGCGCGCAGGTTGGCAATGAGCCGGGTCAGATGTGCGGCGGCCCCAATCCGTTGGGCGACCGCCCGTGCGTCGTCATCCAGGCCCCGCGCACCCGCCTCGAGACTGACCGGCGTGCCGCTGATCAACAGGCAGTGAGCGTACAGCGCGTCGAAATTGTTCCAGGTACTGCCAGTCTGAAGAAGCTCGTCGATGGCCAGGGTCATGTGCAAGATGGCCTCGGGAGCAATTGCATCCCGGTAGTTTGAAAGCAGTCGGGTTACCGGGTGTCTTGCTTCGCCCTCCGCAAAACGCAGCAGTTCCTCCCGCCACCAATGGAGTTTGGTTTGCGCCAATTCCGGGTCGTTGATTTCGTCCGGGATGCTCAGCAGCTCCAGGCGCAAGGTCTGCAAAGCCGCGTGGAGGCAGCGGGAATCCTCGTCGAGGAACACCCGTAGCAGAGGGTAGTCGGAATCCGGGTGCGCGAGCTTGTCCTCGCAGTAGGCGAGGTGATCCATACGCGTCGTTAACTCGTTTCCTTGTCCGCCGGTTGGCGCGGGAGTCGTTCGACGGGTTCCAGCTCCTTCAGTTCTTTGTGAGAACTAATGCCCATGTCAGAAAGGCGCCGGGCGCTGGGCAGGACGCTGCGTTCCAGCGAGCCCACGGCCTTGTTGTAGCTGTTCACCGTGCGATCCAGAGATTTGCCGATATTTGAAAGATGTTCCACCAGCGTGGAAACCCGGGTGTAGAACTCTTCACCCACCGAGCGGATAGCTTCCGCGTTCTGGATCACTGAGACCTGCCGCCAGCTGAATGCGATTGCGCGCAACAATGCGACGAGGCTGGTGGGCGTGGCAAGGATGATTTGCCGGCCCAGCGCGTCTTCCAACAGAGTGTGATCCACGTCCAGCGCGGCAGCGAGGTACTGTTCCCCGGGAATAAACAGCACGACGAAGTCCGGGCTGCGCTTGAACTGTGCCCAGTACTTTTTGTCGGATAGTTCCTTGATGCGGTCGCGTACCAGTTTCGCATGCCGGGCCAGATGTTTGTTTCTGTCTTCATCGTTGTTCGCATCGAGTGCATCCAGATAGGCGTCCAGCGGTGTCTTGACGTCAACGATGATCTCCCGGTCATCGGGCAGGCGGATAACCATGTCCGGACGGTAGGTGCCTTCGTCATCACTGACGTATTCCTGCTCGTAGAAATCGCAGCGATCGACGAGACCCGCCAGTTCCACCAGGCGTCTCAAAGTGAGTTCGCCCCAGCGGCCACGTACCTCGGGCTTTCTCAACGCTTGCACCAGCCGGGAAGTTTCTTCGCGTAATTGTTTTTGCCCTTGGGCCATGCCTTCGAGGTGTTTTTGCAGGCCGCCATAGGCTTGCTTGCGTTCCAGCTCCATGGCCCTGATCTGTTTCTCGGTTTTTTTCAGCGCGTCGCGCACCGGGTTCATCAGCGTTTCGATGGCTTGATGGCGTTCCTTGAGATCCGTGCCCGCGGCTTGCTGGTGCCGCTTGAACTGTTCTTCGGCCAATGACAGGAAGGCCTCGTTGTTGTCGCGCAGCGCGCGCACGGAAAGCGCGCTGAAGGATTCGGCCAGTTGCTTGCGAGCCTGTTCGAAAACCGCCTGGCGTTCCTCGTTGAGGCGCTTTTCCGTCTGCAGTTCCGCCGCAAGGCGCAGGTTACGGTCACGCAACCGGGATTTGCGCGGGTGACTCAGGGCCCAGACCGCCAGCGCACCCACCGCGGCCCCGACAACCGCCGCCGCCATGAGCCAGGGCCAGTACGCGTCGCTGAGGAGTATCTCCGGTATTGTCATGGTCAGGCCGGTTTCGCAGACCTTTTATTTCCTGGCGCTGGTGTCATTGATTCGGGTGTTCCTGGCCCTGACATTGCGCGATCCAGGCGCTCAGTTGTGCCGGTGTTTCCAGCCAGGCCTCCGCCGCCCAGTCGCGGGGCTGGTCCTGACCGTCAATATACCCCCACAGGGCGACCACGCCACGGGCCCCGGCCCGGCGGCTGGCCTGAAAATCGCGCTCGGCGTCACCCACATAGACACAGCTCCCGGGTTTCACCGCCAGTTCCCGGCAGGCATGCACAATGGGTTCCGGGTGTGGTTTGCGATGACGCAGGGCGTCGCCGGTGACCACTGTTCCCGCCCGCTCATCGAGGCCCAGTTGGTTGAGTAACGGGTCCGCATAGGCTTCCGGTTTGTTCGTGACGATGCCCCAGCGGATGTCCCAGCGATCGAGGTTTTGCAGTACCTCGTCCATGCCCGGGAACATCTCGCTTTGTTCGTGGTTGCGTTCACCGTAGAGGGCAAGGAAGTCCATGCGCAGGCGCTCGAAATCCGGATCGTCGGGGTGGCGATCCAGCGCAGCGGTGATCAGCCCGATGGCTCCGCGGGAAACCTGTCCGCGCAAACGCTCAAAGGGGAGGGCCCCGAGGCCTTGCAGTTTTCGCAACTCGTTGGCGGCAGCCACCATGTCCGGCGCCGTATCTACGAGGGTGCCGTCCAGATCGAACAGGACTGCGCTGAGGCGTTTCACGCTTGCGGGCGGACCGCCCAGGCGAGGTAGTTGACGCCCGTGTCATCGTTCAGGCGACAAGTCCGGGTTATCGGGTTGTACCGCATCCCGGCCAGTTCGCGGAAACTGAGACCGGCCGTCCGGCCCCACGCGATCAGTTCCGAAGGCCGGATAAAACGCGCATATTCGTGGGTGCCCCGGGGCAGGAGCCCGAACAGGTACTCTCCAGCCACGATCGCCAGCGCGAAAGCGCGCGGCGAGCGGTTGATGGTGGAAAAGAAACAACTTCCTCCGGGTCGCACCAGTTGAGAGCAGGCCGCCACGAGTTGTCCCGGATCGGGGACATGCTCGAGAAGTTCCAGGCAGGTCACCACGTCATAGTGGCCAGCCTCCCTTGCAGCCGCGGTTTCGGCGGTTTCGTGTCGGTATTCGACCCGGACTTCGCTTTCAAGGGCGTGCAGACGCGCCACCTGCAGTGATGCTTCGGCCATGTCGATGCCGACGACCTTGGCGCCACGTTTGGCCATGGACTCGCTGAGGATTCCCCCGCCGCAGCCAACGTCCAGGACCGTCGCTCCCTTCAAAGGGGTGCGCTCGTCAATCCAGTTCAGCCGGGCGGGATTGATCTCGTGCAGCGTACGAAGTTGTCCCGCGGGATCCCACCAGCGGCTGGCAAGGTTGTCGAATTTTCCGACTTCGGCCTGATCGACGTTCGTGGTCACTGGCTGTCGTTGCCCGCCTCGACGATGTGCCGTGCTTCCTGCAGCTGATCCAGGGTCAGCGTCTGCGCCACGAGCCCCTGAGCTGCCAGCGCCTGCTCGAGACCCTGCGTCGCCGCCCGGTAGATCCAGACATAGCCCAACATCGCATCGGCTTCGGTGCCCTTGCCTTCGAGCAGCAGCACGCCCAGGTTGTACTGGGAAGGCGCATAACCCCTGGCGGCGGCGAGTTCCAGATACGGAAATGCCGCGGCAAAATTCTGCGCGACCCCGACTCCTCCCTGATACATGACCGCCAGGTCGTGAAGAGCCCGAACGCTTCCGCCGTTCGCGGCCCGTTCGTACCAGGATCGTGCCTGAACGTAGTCTTGTGGAACGCCGGCGCCATCGCGGTAAAGCACGGCCATGTAGTACTGGGCCAGCGGGGAATCCTTCTCGGCCAGCAGTTTCCAGTGCGCAAAGGCCGTTTCGAAGTCACCTTTTTCGTAGGCGGCCAATGCCGCCTTGTGCGCGTCGAGGTCGGGATCTGTTTCCTGGCTGTAACCGCTCCGCACCCAAAACAGCGCCATGAACAGCGCCATGAACAACGCCGGCTTGAGTTTCAGGCTACGCATGTTTTGCATCATGTTGGCGAATGCGCGCTCCCCAATAGCGAGCGCGGCTCAAAACTTCGGTTTCATCAATAGTGGTCAGCTTAGCATTCTCGAGCAAGCGCCGGCCCGCTACCCACACGTCACTGACCTGTCCCCGGTGGGTGGAATACACAAGCTGCGAATACAGACTGTACATGGGCAGTGTGGAGGTGGTGTCCATGCGAATGGCCGTCATATCGGCCGCTTTCCCCGGTTCGAGGCTGCCCACCTCGTGACCCAGTCCCAGGGCTGTTGCTCCGTTCAGGGTCGCCATGCGCAACGCGGTCGTTGCGGGGACGGCAGCCGGGTCGCCGGACACACCCTTTGCCAACAGTGCCGCTGTGCGCATTTCCCCCAGCATGTCCAGATCGTTGTTGCTGGCCGCGCCGTCAGTTCCCAACGCCACGTTGACACCCGCGGCGAGGAGTTCCGTGACGGGGCAAAAGCCGGCAGCCAGTTTCAGGTTGGACTCGGGACAGTGGATCACGTTGACTCCGGCCTCTGCGCATTGCGCGATTTCCTCCGGCGTCAGCTGTGTCATGTGAACCGCCTGCAAGGCGGGATTCAGCAGACCGACTTTTTCCAGACGGGCGATGGGACGCATGCCAAACTTTTCTTCTCCAAGTGCGATTTCGCCGTTGGTTTCGTGAAGGTGCATCTGGATGCCGATGTCAAGTTCATCCGCGAGTACCTGGATGTGTTGCAAGGTCGCATCGTCAACTGTATAGGGCGCATGGGGGGCCAGAACGGTTCCGATCAAGGGGTCGTTTTTCCATGCGTCATGCACCGCCAATCCCTTGCGCAGGTAGTCCTGCGCGTCACGGGCCCAGGGG
>SMWH01000016.1 GCA_004357005.1 Gammaproteobacteria bacterium | reverse complement strand
GTGCAACCGGAGCCCATGCGAGTGCCATACCCCACCAGGACACCGCCCGTCACCAGGGCCCAGAGCGGCACGTGGTTGTCAAACGCGAAAATCTGGGGGTTGCCCAATGCCGCCACAAAGGCCCCCAGTGGCAAACCGATCAGGAACAGCAAACGCCATTCACGTTCCTCGCCGCGTTTCTCCATCGCGCCGCTCAGGATTCCCGAGACTCCGGCAATACGACCCATGAGTCCGAGCACCAGCGCGGCCGCAAGACCGATCATGATGCCTCCGGCCAGGGCAGACCAGGGTGTGGTTTTCGATGGTCAAAACTGGTTCAGCGGCAGTTTCAGGTAGGCCACACCGTTGGACTCCGGGTCGGGTAACTCGCCCGCCCGGATGTTGACCTGGATTGAAGGCAAAATCAGTTTCGGCATGCTCAGTTGTGCATCCATTGACCTGCGCATTTTCACGAACTCATCCCGATTGATCCCGTCAGCCACATGAATGTTTCTCTCCTTCTGCCCGGCAACCGTGGTCTCAAACAGTAGTTCCCGCCCGCCCGGCTGGTAGTCGTGGCACATGAACAACCGCATGTCATCCCCCAGGTCATATATCTTCTGAATCGATTCAAACAGCAAAGCCGCATCCCCACCCGGGAAGTCGCAACGCGCGGAGCCAAAATCCGGCATGAACAGGGTGTCACCCAGAAACGCCGCGTCTTCGATGACATAGGTAACACTGTCACTGGTGTGGCCCGGTGTATGCCATACGCGCCCCTCGATGTTTCCGATGCTGAAGGTATCCCCGTCGGCGAACAGCCGATCAAACTGGCTGCCGTCCGCGACAAAGTCCTTGCCCAGATTGAAGACCTTTGCAAAAGTTTTCTGTACGCCGGTAATGCCTTCGCCGATGGCGATCTTCCCGCCGAGTTCACGCTTGAGGTACGGCGCCGCGGTCAGACGGTCCGCATGGGCGTGGGTCTCCAGAATCCAGTCCACCATCAGGCCGCGTTCTTTTGCGTAGGCGACGATCTCGTCGGCCGCCGCGGTCCCTGTGCGGCCGGAACGGTAGTCAAAATCCAGCGCCGGATCGATGATCACGGCATGTTTCGTCCCCGGATCGCTGACGACGTAGCTAAGGCTAAAAGTGGGTGCATGGAAGAAACCTTTGATCTCGGCCGGCACGGTAGTTCTCCTGGGCAACTCCCCTGTTCGGGTGACTCCGGTTAACATGGTAGTCCCGGGCACAGCCAAGTGCTAACCCCGGCTGGAAAACAGAGGGCCGCTGCCGATGAGCAAAACACCCAAGGAAATGGTCCACGAAGCCCGGGCCAGAATCACCGAAGTGCACGTAGACGACGTTCACAAGAAGCTCCCGGACAACCCCGTTATCATCGATGTCCGAGAACCCGGCGAGTACCTGGCCGGCCACCTGCCGGGCGCGGTGAATATCCCCAGAGGGGTCCTGGAATTTCAGATCACCGGTTACCTGCAGGAACGCGATCAGGCGGGACAGATTTTCCTTTATTGCCGCAGCGGCGGCCGCGGCGCTCTGGCTTCCGATGTCATGCAGCAAATGGGTTATCAGGACGTCTGCAACATGTCCGGTGGATTTGAGGCCTGGAAGAAAGCCGGTTTGCCAGTGACCGAAACGTGAGCGGCCTCAAACCCGTGGAACTGAGCACCGCCGACGGGCCCGGGTCGGGCCGTGGCGCGCCGGTTCAGGTCGTCAACAACCCGCGCTGATCCTTTCCGTCATGTTCCTTCATTCTCTTCGTCGTCTCCTCAAGGCTCGCTTTAGCCCCGCGCCGGAGCAATATGTGTATGACAGTTTCGCCGGCTACGAAGCGGACCGGCAATCCATCGACGAACGCCACAAGGAAAGGAGTCTGAAACAACGGGCAGTACTCGGATCGGCCGGTGATGTGCGGGTCGCGGGGCACTGCTACTGCTGCGGACGCGATTCGGTTTTCACCATCCATTGGGACGGAAAGACATCACCCAACTGGCGGGAAGAATTCAAATGTGAGCGTTGCGGGCTTAACACCCGTTTGCGGGGATCCGTTCAGGCTTTCGAAAAACTTTGCAAACCGTGGCCCCGGACCCGCATCTATGCGACCGAGTACGCCACGCCGTTCTTCGAGTGGCTGTTGCGACACTACCCCAACGCCACGGGCAGCGAGTTCTCGGGAATCCAGCTTCCGGTTCCGGAAGGCATCCCAGACGAGCGATGGGCCCGGGCCTGTCGGACCGAGAACGTCACCGCCCTCTCCTTTCCCGGGCAGGAGTTCGACGCAGTACTGTCCTTCGATGTGCTGGAACATGTTCCCGACTACCGGAAAGCGCTGGGAGAGTTCTTTCGCGTACTCAAACCCGGTGGCCGAATCGTGCTCACGGCGCCGTTCATCGAACACAACCCGCAGACCATCATTCGTGCCCGCATTGACCAGGACGGGGTGATCGAACACCTGCTACCGCCGGAGTATCACGGCGACCCGATCAGTGACGCGGGCTGCCTGTGTTATTACCACTTCGGCTGGGATCTGCTGGACGAGTTCAGTGCGGCGGGTTTTGAGGACGTCCAGTCCCGGTTCTACTGGTCAATGAGGCTCGGTTACCCGGGCAACCAGCATCTGATCACCGCACGCCGTCCCCGCTCGCGGGCTGCCGAAAAACTCTCAGGCGGCACGATCCGGCGTTGAAACCCGGCTCAAAATGCTCATGTGCTTCGTGTACATTCCGCTTTTTCGCCGGCCTTTCATTATACTTGGGCCTTGTCTCGTACTCACCTGAAAGTTTTTCAATAGCTTGCTAGCTCTCCTTCATAAACGGATAGCGGTAATTAACGGGAGGATCAAAAGTCTCCTTGATGGTCCGCGGCGAGATCCAGCGATTGAGATTCAGCATCGAGCCTGCCTTGTCGTTGGTGCCGGATGCCCGGGCACCGCCAAAGGGCTGCTGCCCGACGACGGCGCCCGTAGGCTTGTCGTTGATATAGAAGTTGCCCGCGGTATGCATCAACCGCCGGTCCATGCGGGCGATCACATCACGATCCTTGGCAAAAATCGCGCCGGTCAGCGCGTAGGGTGACGCGGTGTCGCAAGCTTCCAGCGCTTCGTCCAGCTTCCTGTCCTCATAGACATGCACGGTGAGCACCGGACCGAAGATCTCCTCCACCATGCTCTTGTAAGCAGGGTCTTGCGCCACCAGGACCGTGGGTTCGATGAACCAGCCCGTGTCGCCCAGAGCATTACCACCCACCAGGACATCGACACCTGACGCCGCTTTGGCGTGATCCAGGTATCCGCTGATCTTGTCAAACGAAGGTCGGTCGATGACCGCGTTCATGAAGTTGGAAAAGTCCCGGGGATCTCCCATGCCGATGGTCTTGATCTCGTCGGCAAGCCTTTGCTTCAGTACCCTCCACAGGCTCGCGGGAATGTACGCACGCGACGCGGCTGAACACTTCTGTCCCTGGTATTCGAAGGCGCCGCGCACCAGTGCCGTCCACAAGGCTTCCGGGTCCGCCGAGGCGTGGGCAAATATGAAGTTCTTGCCACCAGTCTCACCCACGAGTCGCGGGTATCCCCGGTAGTCCGCAATATGCTCGCCCACGTTGCGATAAATTTTCTGGAAGGTGCCGGTGGAACCGGTGAAATGAATGCCCGCCATATCGCGGCGCGTGACCAGCACCTCACTGGTGAGCGGCCCCGGGGCACAAACCATGTTGATCACTCCCGCTGGCAGACCCGCTTCCTGGAACAACTGCATCTGGTACCAGGCCGACAGCATCTGGGTGTGCGCGGGTTTCCACACGGATACGTTGCCGACGAGAGCGGGCGCCGACGGCAGATTGCCGGCGATGGACGTGAAATTGAACGGCGTGATCGCCAGCACAAAGCCTTCCAGCGGCCGGTACTCCATCCGGTTCCAGACACCCGTGGGCGACAGGGGTTGTTCGGCCAGAATCTGTTCGTAATAAGCCGCGTTGAAGCGGAAGAAGTCGATCATCTCCGCCGCGGCGTCGATTTCAGCCTGGTAAACCGTCTTTGATTGCCCGAGCATCGTCGAGGCATTCAGCCGATCCCGCCAGGGGCCCGCCAACAGTTCCGCGGCCTTGAGAAACACGGCTGCGCGGTCCGACCATTCAAGCCGCTCCCAGTCCCGCCGGGCCTTGATCGCGGCGTCGGCGGCTGCCGCCAATTCTTTCGCACCCGCCTCGTGGACCGTCGCCAACACGTGGCCGTGCTCGTGGGGCATCACGACTTCGAACGTGTTTCCGGTGGTGACCTCCTTGCCGTCGATCACACAGGGAATCTCAATTCTGTCGGCTGCCATGTCCTTGAGAGCAGCCTTGAGACTCTCGCGCTCGGTGGACCCCGGCGCGTAGTCCAGGACCGGCTCGTTTACCGGTCCCGGGACTTCAAACAGTGCGTTGCTCATGTTTCACCCTTGCATTACTGCAGATAGCCCAGCGACTTGAGCTTCTCGATGATCTTGTCGTCCAATCCCTCGGTGGGGTCCACGTCTTTTACCGCGAAATGAATCACCTGGCATGGTTCTCCGCCCATGATTTCTTCGAGCACCAGGAACATCTGTTCCACCTCGTCGATCCGGTCCAGCAGAATATCCCTGCTCTCCAGGGGATCGGCAGCGAGATCATAGTATTCCTCACTGTACTCCGGCGCGCAGTTCACCAGAAATTTCTCGTTGCCCTGGCGCATCACCATGCCATGGTGCCTGCGATTGGTCATGCCCACGGTAACCCGTATGCGGGTATCTGAAACACCGGCGCGCAGATCCACCCCGTCCGTATCCGGCACGTCCAGGCCCACCATCCCCCCAAGCGTCGGAAACAGATCGATGTTCTGTGCAGGCACCCCGCTCCGTGCGCCGGTGGCGTTTGGGTGACGAATCAACAGGGGTACGCGAATCACCTGCTGGTACAGGCGGTGGTGTCCGAAACGGCCATGTTCGGCGAGCTCTTCTCCATGGTCCGCTGTCATCACGACGATCGTATTCCCGGCCAACCCCGATGTCTCGATGTGATTCCACAACTCACCGAACAACCAGTCAGCAAAATACACTTCGCCGTCATAGAGGTCCCTGAGACGGGCAATCCCTTCAGGGTTATCGGTCTCCGTCTTGCGCCCGGAACTCGTTTCAAACGGGCCACGGTAATCCCGATCGTAGAAACGGTCAGCCATGACCCGCGCATCGTAAGGCGCATGGGGCGAAAGAAAGTGCACCCAGAGGAAAAACGGTTCCTCGGGTGTGGACTCGAGCCACGCGAGCGAATCCTTGAGTACGCGCTGGTCGGGGGCGATATCCTTGTAAACCGTGTATTCCTCGAAACCCTGCCGGAAGTTTCGTTCCTCCACCAATTGCACGTTGTTCAAAAACGCGGCCGTGTGGTAACCACCTTCCGCAAAAGCCTCGGCCAGTGTATCGACTTCCTGCAGTCGCCAGCCACGAAACACCCTGGAGGGATACATCCCGGTCCAGCTGCTGGCGAAAGATGTGGGCGTTGAGTTCGCGGCGTTCTGGAC
>SMWH01000015.1 GCA_004357005.1 Gammaproteobacteria bacterium | reverse complement strand
GCCCGCAAACCGCGGTTCGCCCAGGCGTTTTGCAAAGCCTTTGCTGATCCTCACGTCCATGTCCCGGAATGACAGTTCCGAAGTCTCCGGATCCATCCAGGTGTGGGAATGGGTCAGCGTGAACAGCACCGCACCATTTGGACCCACCAGCCGAAAATCATGGGTGTTTCTGATCGGTTCGAGTCGCAACGGGGCAAGCTGTAGAGTCTCAAAAGCTGTTTCGATGGTGAGCGGCGCTTCGCTCTCCAGCGCGCCGTCCAACAGATGCCGGATTCCGTTGGGCTGGCCTTCGAAGCGCAGCGTACTGTCTAGCTTGAAAAGATGGCCATCGACATCTCCATCCCGGGCGGCGCTGGCTGAGCGCAGCTGCAACCCATCGGGCAGCGCCGGGTAGATACCCAGATACAGGGTCCCCGATGTGCCTTGCCAGATAGGGGCATCGGCCAGGGTCGTCCCGACCGGTAGGAGCAGGCCGGCCAGCAGGAGTGTAAAACGCAGCTTCACGGGCCTTCAGGATACCAGCAGTCGTTTGGCGAGATCGTGATAGACGTCGGCAATCCGGTCCAGGTCATCGACCCGCACGTGTTCATCCACCTTGTGGATGGACAGGTTCACGGGGCCGACCTCGATGACCTGGGCCCCGGTCGGGGCGACGAAACGCCCATCAGAGGTGCCACCGCCCGTATCCCGCCGCGGGATCACGCCGAGACACTGGTACATGGTGTCCCGGACCGCTTCGTACAGATCGCCGTCGGCGGTGATGAACGGCACGCCGGAGATCTGGATGTTCAGGTCATATTTCAGCCCGTGCTTGTCCAGGATCCCGCGGATCCTGTTCTGGATGGCCGACGCGGTGGAGACCGCCCCGTGACGGATATTGAAAGTCACCCTCAACTGTCCGGGAATGACGTTGGCGGCGCCGGTTCCCGCATTGATGTTGGTGAACTGGCAGATGCTCGGCGGGAAGTGTTCGTCTCCCACGTCCCATTCCGTGGCGCACAACTCGTTCAACGCCGGCGCAAAGGCATGGATCGGGTTGAGGGCGCGTTCCGGGTAGGCGCTGTGCCCCTGCACGCCATGCACGACGATTTCACCGACCAGCGAGCCACGCCGCCCGATGCGGACCACGTCGCCGAGGGTTTCCAGGCTGGAGGGCTCGCCGACCACGCAGTAGTCGATGTGTTCGCCCCGCGCGGTCAGCGCGTCCACGACTTTGACTGTGCCGTCTACCGCCGGACCTTCCTCATCGCTGGTGAGCAGGAGAGCAACACAACCACGATGATCCGGGTAGTCGGTGACGAATCGTTCACAGGCGGTCACCATGGCCGCCACGCTGCCTTTCATGTCGGCAGCACCCCGCCCGTACAACATGCCGTTCCTGATCACCGGCTCGAAGGGCGGCGAACTCCAGTCCGCTTCCGGTCCCGGAGGAACCACATCCGTGTGTCCGAGAAAAGCGAGCATCGGGCGACCGTCGCCATGGCATGCCCACAGGTTGTCCACATCACCGAAAGGCATGGATTCGGTTTTGAACCCACAAGCCTCGAGGCGCTTCGCGATAATCGCCTGGCAACCGGCGTCCACGGGCGAAACGGACTTTCGCCGGATGAGTTCCATGGCCAGTTGGAGGGTTGCGGACAGCTGGGTAGCTGCTTTGTTCATTGTTCAGTCGATCGTTCTCAGCAACTCGTTGATGCTCGTGCGTGCCCGGGTCTTCTCATCGACACGTTTGACGATGATCGCCGCGGACAGGCTGTGCGTGCCGTCCTCGGCGGGCAGGGCGCCCGGCACGATGACCGATCCTTCCGGGACCCGGCCGTGGATGATTTCGCCGGTGGCACGATCGTAAACGGGCGTGCTTTGACCGATAAAAACGCCCATCGAAATAACGCTGTTGGCTTCGACGATGACGCCTTCCACAATCTCCGAACGCGCGCCGATAAAGCAGTTGTCTTCGATAATCGTGGGGGTCGCCTGTATCGGTTCGAGCACGCCACCGATCCCGGCGCCACCGGAAATGTGAACGTCGCGACCGATCTGCGCGCACGATCCTACGGTGGCCCACGTGTCAACCATCGAGCCGGCGCCTATGTACGCTCCGATGTTGACGTAACAGGGCATCAGCACCGTGTCGGGCCCCACGTAGGCGCCGCGCCGCACCACCGCCGGCGGCACGACCCTGATGCGCAGATCCCTGAACTCGTCTTGCCCGGTGTGTTCCCAGCGCGAGGGCACCTTGTCATAAAAATGCGTATAACCGCCCTTCATCAACTGGTTGTCAGTGATGCGGAAAAACAGCAACACCGCCATCCGCACCCAGTCATTGGTCTGCCAACCCCCGGAGGTCGGCTGCGCGACTCGCAGTTCACCGGACTCGAGGTCGTTCAGAACCGACTCTATGGCACGATGCAGTTGGCTGTCGGCTCGATCCGGGGACAGTTCGGCCCGGGTTTCAAAAGCGGTTTCGATGATCTCACGTCGTTGGCTCATGATCAGTCGTTGTCGTTATCCAGTTTGCGGATCAGCGTCTGACGCAGGCTGTCTTTCCGGGTCTGGGAGGTCAGCGCGTGCCCGTGCCGGTCCGAGACAAAAAAGAAATCCTCTACCCTGTTACCGAAGGTCGCAATCTTTGCGCTGTGGATGCGGATACCACATTCCACCAGCGTTGCCGTGATTTGCGAGAGCAGGCCCGGCCGGTCAGAGGCGACGATTTCCAGCATGGTTTGCCCTTCGCTGGTCTGCTTCCCGAAGGTTACGCGAGTCTTGAGGGCAAAGTGTCGCATGCGGCGGGGCAGACGGCGACTGGTGGGGGCGGGCAGGCCGACCGGTTGCAGCAGGTCACGCTTCAAAGTGTGAGTGATGCGGTCCGGGTCATGTTCACCCGCGTCCCCGTGAAGGACCTGAAAAGTATCCACAGCCATTTTTTGATTGGACGTGAAGATCCTCGCCTGCACCACGTCCAGCCGCATGCGGTCCAGACTCTCGGCAATCGTGGCGAACAGACCGTCCTGATCGGGCGCGTGGACGAATACCTCGGTAGTGCCGCGGCGTTTATTCTGTCTTGTCGCTACCAGCGGTTCTGGCGATTGCGCGCGCAGGACCACATCCGCATGCCAGGCCAACTGGTCCGGATCATGTTTGAGAAAATACTCATCGGGAAAACTGGCCCATAGTCTTTTGAGCGCATCCTGGTCGACCGGGCCGAGGTGTTTCATGGCCTGTTCCCGGGTTCGCTGAGCCTGGGCTTGCAGGTCAGGAGCCTGGTCCATGCCCCCGCTCAGCCGGGTGCGGGTGGTTTCAAACAGTTCTCTCAGCAGCGAGGCTTTCCACGCGTTCCAGAGTCTGGGGCTGGTGGCGCGGATGTCCGCAACGGTGAGCAGATAGAGGTACTCCAGTCGTTCGAGATCAGCCACCTTTCGGGCGAACTGCTCCACCACCGCCGGATCGGATATGTCCTGTTTCTGGGCGGTGACCGACATGATCAGATGGTTTCGTACCAGCCAGGCAACGAGTTGTGCGTCCTTTTCGTCCAGACCCTGTTGACGGCAGAACTGTTCGGCGTCCAATGCGCCCAACTCCGAGTGGTCGCCGCCGCGGCCCTTGGCGATGTCGTGGAACAAACCGGCCAGGTAAAGCAGTTCAGGTCGTCGCAACTGTCCGAATACGATGTGGCAGACCGGAAAGTCCACAGCGGACTCAGGGTCCGAATAATGTCTCAGGTTCTTGACGCAGAACAGCGAATGCTGATCCACGGTATAGACGTGAAACAGATCGTATTGCATACGCCCGACCACATTGCCGAAGGCGGGGATATAGCGCGGCAGCACGCCATAACGATTCATGCGTTGCAGTTGTGCGTAGACCCCCGCGGGTTGGCGCAAAACGTTCAGAAAATGCTCGTGCACAGCAGGGTCGGCGCGGAACTCCTCGTTGATGAGATGCCGATGTTCGCGAACCGCACGAATGGTGGTAGCGCGAACTCCCTTCAATTCGGGATTGGTCTGTAACAACGGAAACAGTTCCATCAGCGCGCTGGGCTGTTCACGAAACACTTCAGGACCGGTGACCTCCAGAAATCCCCGACGTGACTGAAAGCGGGCGTTGATGGGAACGGGTCGTTCCGACTCATCCGGAAGCAGCAGGGTTTCCTGGTAGAGCTGCAATAGCATCTCGTTGAGCCGTTCCAGTTCCATGACGGTTCGGTAGTAACTCTGCATGAACTGCTCGACACCGAGGTTTTCCTCGTGTTTGTCCTGGAACCCGAACATTTCCGCCAGTGCCCGCTGCAGTTCGAACAGCAGCCGGTCCTCGCGCCGGCCGGCTGCCAGATGCAGCCCGTAGCGGATGCGCCAGAGTTGTTCCTGGCCCGCGGAAAGCGCCTCGTATTCGCTTTCGGTGAGGAAACCGTGAGTGACGAGATCATGCAGGGTGGTCGCGCCGAAATGGCGTTGTGCGACCCAGCCGATCATCTGGATGTCGCGCAAACCACCAGGTCCTTCCTTGATGTTGGGTTCCAGGTTGTAGGCGGTGTCATGGAATCGGGCGTGCCGCTGTTGTTGTTCCTCCCACTTGGCGGCAAAGAACTTGGGTCCGGGCCAGATCCTGTCGGTGCCTGTGGCTTCGCGCAGGCTCTCCACCAGATGTTTCGATCCCGTCAACGCACGTGCTTCCATCAGGTTGGTGGCGGTGGTCACGTCGCGGGCCGCTTCGGCGACGCATTCATCCACCGTTCTGACGCTGTGACCCAGATCGAGTCCCAGGTCCCACAGAAAACGGAGAAACCCCTCGACACGCTCCTTCCAACCCGCTGCGCCGACGTCAGCCCCGTCATGGGCCCCGTCATCGGCGGCAATGAGCACCAGCACATCCACATCCGAGCCCGGGTGCAGTTCGCCGCGCCCGTAACCGCCCACGGCAACCAGCGCCAGTTCCTCGCCGTAGCTTCCGAGCCCGGCACATTCCCATGCGCGCAACAGCAATCCATCCACCAGTTCGGCCCGGGCCTTGACCAGGCTGGTGGCGCTTTCGCCGCTGTGGAAACGGTCCGCCAGCGCCGCATCGCCGCGTTGCAGGACGTCCCGGCATTCCGGCAATGCCCGCGCCAGGAGGGCAGACCACTCCTGGTTCGACTCGGGGTTGTTGGCGGGTTTGGTCATGGGCCCGGACCGGGGCTGGCCAGGAGGTCTCGCAGGAGATGTCGTCAGAGTTCGTCCCCGGGCAGTTGCGTGAGCACTTCGTGCCCGTCGTCGGTTACGAGGATGGTGTGTTCCCACTGGGCCGACAGGCTGCGATCCCGGGTCACTACGGTCCAGCCATCTGAAAGCAGCCGGGTCTGGGGTTTTCCGGCATTGACCATGGGTTCGATGGTAAAGGTCATGCCCGCCTGAATTTCCGTGCCGGTGCCCGCGCGCCCGTAATGCAGGACCTGGGGATCTTCGTGGAAGCGCCGGCCGATACCGTGCCCACAGTATTCGCGCACCACCGAGCAGCTCTGGGATTCGACCCAGGACTGGATCGTGTGGCCGACATCGCCCAGGCGGACGCCGGGTTTGACGATGGCGATCCCGCGGCGCATGGCCTCGAGGGAGACTTCAGTGACCCTGCGGCCGCGTACACTCGGTGCGCCAACGTAGTACATCTTGCTGGTGTCCCCGTGATAGCCGTCCTTGATCACCGTCACGTCGATATTGATGATATCCCCGTCCTTGAGGACCTTGTCGCCCGGGATCCCGTGGCAGACTACCTGGTTGAGCGAGGTGCAGATGGATTTGGGGAAACCCCGGTAGTTGAGGGGGGCGGGGATGGCCTTTTGCTGGTTGACGATATAGTCGTGACAGAGCTCGTCCAGCTCGCCAGTGGTGACGCCAGCCTGGACCTGCGCGCCAACCATGCGCAAGACCTCCGCTGCCAACTGGCCCGCGGTGCGCATTTTCTCGATTTCTTCGGGTGTCTTGATAGTGGTTGCCATGTCTATATTCCACGTCCTTCAGGGGCCAAATCGGCGCCGGATCGGCCCTCATTGTCTGGCCTCGGGAACTGTGCTATAACTCGCCGGTTTTGCCGGGCCCTAAAAACCCGGTGGGCCAGAAAACCGGCGATATTATGCCGCAATCCGGCCCGAAAACCGCCCCATTCAGGGGTTAAATCACACATGCGCCGTCACGTGCAGCTGGGTGCCCGAGGCTTGTCCAAGGGTTGTTGTATGGGGCGCATGGAGGCACAACCCAAGGAGACAATCCGATGCCCAAAGTGACCATGCGTCAGATGCTGGAGGCCGGCGTGCACTTCGGCCACCAGACGCGTTTCTGGAACCCCAAGATGGGACCCTTCATCTTCGGGGAACGAAGCAAAATCCACATCATCAACCTCGAGGAGACTCTGCCTCTGTTCGAGGATGCGATGAATTTCATATCCAGCCTGGCCGCCAAACGCGGCAAGATACTTTTTGTCGGCACCAAGCGGGCCGCGCGGCAGTCGGTGGAAGAAGAAGCCAGACGTTGCAGTTCCCCCTTTGTTGCGCACCGTTGGCTGGGTGGCATGCTGACCAATTTCAAGACCATCAAACAGTCCGTCAAGCGGCTCAAGGACCTCGAGGCCATGTCCGATGACGGGACCTTCGACCGTCTGGCCAAGAAAGAAGTTCTCAGCCTGACCCGTCGGCGGGACAAGCTGGAGAACAGCCTGGGCGGCATCAAGGACATGAACGGTCTGCCGGACGCTTTGTTTGTGGTGGACGTGGGTTACGAAAAAATCGCTGTTCAAGAAGCCACCAAGCTGGGGATTCCGATCATCGGTATCGTGGACACGAACAATTCTCCGGACGACATTGCCTACGTTATTCCCGGCAACGATGACGCCATTCGCGCCATCCAGCTCTATACCCGTGCGGCCGCGGATGCCGTAGTAGAAGGGCGCGCATCGGGACCGCAGATCGAGGGTGATGCCGAGGAATTCGTGGAACTGGACGCGGCCGGAAAACCGGTAAAGGCGCGCGAATCGGGCCGTCCGGCACGCCAGGGGCCACCCAGGCGCCCGGCCGCCGCACGACCCGTGGCCAGGCCTGCGGCCGGGAAACCCGCAGTGGATGTGGCGGCGGATGTGGAGGCTCCTGCGCAGGCGGAGATCCCTCAAGCGACTCCCGAGGCGGATACTGCACCGGCAGCTGAAGCCGAGCCGGCAGTGCAAGAAGCCGAGGTCGCGGTGGGAGTTGAGGCTGCGGAGAAAGCGGTACCGGCAGAGGCCTCGGTGCCCGCTGTTGAAGTCGAGGTTGTGGCGGTCGAGGTTGTGGAAGTAAAAGAAAAAGAAGTAGAAGTAGAAGAGATCAGGGTAGAAGCAGCGCCGGCCAGGAAGGTGGCCAAGAAGAAGGTCGCCAGGAAGAAAGCGACCAAAAAGGCTGCCAAGAAGAAGACCAAAAAGAAAGCGGCCACCAAATCCTGATATAGAACGCCCGAGATAGAGCCCCCGAGACAGAGCAAGAGGAATCCGACAGGAGCCAAAATGGTTATCACTGCAGCAATGGTCAAAGAACTGCGCGAGCGCACCAGCGTCGGCATGATGGAATGCAAAAAAGCGCTGGTCGAGGCCGACGGTGACATGGATGCGGCTGTCAAATTGCTGCGCAAGTCAGGGCTCGCGGGGGCGGACAAGAAGGCGGGGCGTGTCGCGGCCGAAGGCGTTATCGCGCTGGCGGTGTCTGATGATGGCAAACGCGCGGTCATGGCGGAAATCAACTCGGAAACTGATTTTGTCGCCCGCGACGGGGATTTTCGGTCCTTCGCGGACGGAGTGGCCCGGGTCGTGCTGGATTCCCGGCCTGGTGATCTGGACGCGCTGCTTGCTGCGCCCATGGAGGGCGGCGAGAGCGTCGAGGAGGCGCGCCAGGCCCTGGTTGCCAGGCTGGGCGAAAACATCCAGGTCCGTCGTTTCACGACCATGGAGAGCAGCGGGGATATCGGTGCCTACAGCCATGGCGGGAAGATCGGTGTACTGGTCTCTCTGAACGGCGGCAACGCGGAATTGGCGAAGGACATTGCCATGCACGTAGCTGCCATGAACCCGCTGTATGTGAGCCCCGACGATGTGCCGGTGGCCGAAGTGGAGAAGGAACGTGAGATTCTCATCGCCCAGGCCAGGGACAGCGGCAAGCCGGACAACATCATCGAGAAGATGGTAGAGGGCCGGTTGCGCAAGTTCCTCAACGAGAACGCGCTTCTGGGTCAGCCCTTTGTGAAGGACACGGACATTACCGTCGGAAAGCTCGTTGAGAAAGACGGGGCTGTGGTCGAAGGGATGTATCGTCTTGCACTGGGCGAGGGCATCGAGAAAAAAGCAGACAACTTTGCGGAAGAGGTGATGGCACAGGCGCGCGGCGGCTGATTCCACGTATGCAAAAAAAAACGGGACAGGTTCGTTTTTTGTCGGTCAGGCGCCGTGGTTCCTGGTGCGTTTCGGTGAAAAAACGAACCTGTCCCGTTTTTTGGTATTAACGTGAACGACGAAACCGGCAAACCCAAGTATCGGCGTGTTCTGCTCAAATTGAGCGGGGAAGCGCTGATGGGCAAGCTGGACTACGGAATCGACCCGGACATCCTGACCAGGATCGCGGGAGACATGAAGGAGATCGTGCGTTCCGGCGTGCAACTGGCTGTCGTGATTGGCGGCGGCAACATTTTTCGTGGCGCCGGCCTTGCCGCAGCGGGGATGGACCGGGTGACCGGCGACAACATGGGCATGCTGGCGACGGTGATCAACGCGCTGGCCTTGCAGGATGCGCTCGAGCACCTTGGCATCTATGCCCGTGTCATGTCCGCCATCAAGGTCAACGAGGTCTGCGAGGACTATATTCGGCGCCGTGCCGTGCGCCACCTGGAAAAGGGCCGGGTCATCATTTGCGCCGCGGGTACGGGAAATCCCTTCTTCACTACCGATTCAGCTGCCAGTCTGAGAGCGGCCGAAATCGGGGCCGATATCGTGCTCAAGGCCACCAAGGTAGACGGCGTGTACTCGGCGGATCCGATGGAAGACCCCAACGCGGAGTACTTCAGCGAGTTGACCTATGACGAGGTGATCGAGCGCAAGTTGAAGGTCATGGACACCTCCGCTATCGTGTTGTGCCGGGAGCGCGGCATACCTTTGCGGATTTTCAATCTGAACCAGGAGGGCGCTTTGCTCGGGGTAATGCGTGGCGAGGCCATCGGCACCCTGATTCACTGACATTCGGAAGTTTTGTCGCCATGATGAAAGACGTCCTGAAAGATGCAGAAGCCCGGATGGCCAAAAGCATTGAAGCGCTTCGTCATGAGCTCGTGAAGTTGAGAACGGGCCGTGCCCACACAAGTCTCCTGGATCATCTCACTGTGGACTATTACGGGGCCACCGTTCCCATCAACCAGGTAGCCGGCGTTGCAGTTGAAGATCCCCGTACCCTGAGTGTGACGCCCTGGGAAAAACCCATGGTTCAGGTGATCGAAAAAGCCATCATGAACTCCGATCTCGGGTTAATGCCGACTACCGCCGGTACCGTGATCCGGATCCCCCTCCCGGCTCTCACCGAGGAACGGCGCAGGGACCTGATCAAGGTGGTTGGGCAGGAAGCCGAACATGCCAAGGTCGCCGTCCGCAATATCCGGCGCGATGCCAACCACAAGATGAAGGAGCTTCAGAAGGGCAAGGAGCTGTCTGAAGATGACGAGCATCATGCTGAAGACGAGATCCAGAAACTGACCGACAAATACGTGGCCGAGGTTGATTCCATCGCCCAGGTCAAGGAAACCGAGCTTCTGGAAGTCTGACGTCAGACCTCCGACTCCGTTTTCTCTTGTCTTCCACCCCGCCAGAACCCGAATTCTCGGTTCCTGAAATCGAAGCGCTGCCGCGACACGTGGCCATCATCATGGATGGTAACGGTCGCTGGGCGCAGCAGCGCAAGTTGCCCCGGACCGCGGGACACCAGGCCGGTGTAAAGGCCGTTCACAAAGTCGTGGAGTTTTGTGGACACAAGGGCATCAAGGTTCTGACGCTGTTCGCGTTCAGCCGCGAAAACTGGAATCGCCCCGAATCCGAAATCGGCAGCCTGATGGAACTTTTTCTCAAGGCCCTCAAGCGAGAAGCTGATCAGCTTGCCGAAAACCATGTGCGACTGCGTTTTATCGGGGATCGCAGTGGCCTCTCCAGCGAACTGCAGAAACACATGAGGCTGGCAGAAGAAAAAACCGCCGTTAACGAGGAAACGGATCTCATCATTGCTGTCAACTATGGGGGGCGTTGGGACATTGTGCAGGCCGCGCGCTCGCTCGGAAAACGGATCGAAACGGGAGAGTTGCGCGCGGAACAGATCGATGCCGGGTTGTTGGGTGCGGAACTGAGTCTGGCGAATCTTCCGGAACCGGATCTGTTCATCCGCAGCGGGGGTGATCAGCGCATCAGCAATTTCATGCTATGGCAACTGGCCTACACGGAACTGTACTTTACCGAGGTGCTGTGGCCTGACTTCGGGCCTGAGGAGATGGAAAAAGCCGTTGCCGTCTATGCGGGCCGGCAACGCCGCTTCGGACGAGTCCCGGAGCAGACGGGAGCGAGGGCCGACGACGAATGCTGAAGCAGCGTGTTGTGACCGCCGTTGTGTTGGCGCCGCTGGTTGTTGCCGCTGTTTTGTTTGCACCCGCTGCAGGTTTTGCCGTGGGTCTGGCGGTGGTCGTTCTCGTCGGCGCGTGGGAATGGGCCGCCCTGATACCAGCTGAGGGCGCACCGTACAGGGTGGCGTATCTGGTCGTGATCGCTGCCTTGCTGGCTGGGCTTTACCATTGTCCGGCTGTGGCGCAGCAGCTCCCCCTGTTGGGCGTTGCCTGGTGGGTGCTGGCGGGCTTGTGGCTCGCGTTCCCGGAGGTGGGGAGGGCAGCCCGCCCGATCAAGGCGGTCACCGGCATGCTGGTCCTGTTGCCGTGCTGGGCCGCCCTCGTGGCAATCCACGCCCAGGATCCGGTCCGGGTGGTGTTCCTCCTGGCGTTGATCTGGGTTGCGGATATCGGGGCTTATTTCGTCGGCAGACGCTTCGGGCAGCGGAAACTGGCGCCCCGGGTAAGTCCGGGAAAGACCTGGGCGGGCACCTGGGGCGGCTTGATACTATCT
>SMWH01000003.1 GCA_004357005.1 Gammaproteobacteria bacterium | reverse complement strand
CGACCGCGTTCCGCCGCGGGCAATCCCCCCAGCAACACGCCTTTGCCGCCCTGGGGCTGGTGCAGCAATACCGTGGCTACCTGGATCGCTATCCGTCCGGCGATGATGCTCATGGGCGCCAGCAGCGGCAGGTTCCCGTCCGCGTCCTCCACCGTTTCGAAGGCGACGCCGGTGAGACCGATTTCGCGCAGGCGGCGCGTCAGATCAGGCTCGGCCGCCAGGTGCAGATAGCAAAACAACAGATGGTTGGGCCGCAGGTGCTGGAGGTCGCCGTCGATGGGCTCTTTGACCTTGACGATAAGCTCGCCCTTGTCATACAGGGCCGCCGCGTCAGGCACAATGGTGACCCCGACACTTTGGTAGTCGCGGTCGGGATAACCGGTCTTGACCCCGGCGGAGGCTTCGATAAACAGCTCATGACCGGCCCTGACCAGATCCGCGCACGCGGCCGGCACCAGGGGCACCCGTCCCTCCAGGGTTTTGGTTTCACGGGGGATCCCGATTCGCATTTCGCTCCTCCGAGCTTTCCTTGCAAACTTCACGGCCAGCCACACGCCGCCACCGGACCACTGATGCGGCCGGATTATCGCTTTTTTCTCAGTCTGGACCGCTGCGGCGTGGAACAGTCGACTCTGGTATCCTGCGCGCCTTGTCCGGAACCCGGAACCTTCCGGAGCGTCTAAATTCGGTCATATTCAGTCGGAGAGCATACTACATGAGCGATTCCCGGCACATTCGTCTGCTGATTCTGGGGTCAGGCCCGGCGGGTTATACCGCAGCGGTCTACGGCGCACGTGCCAATCTTAAACCTGTCATCGTCACGGGCATGGAACAGGGCGGTCAATTAATGACCACAACGGACGTTGATAACTGGCCCGGGGACGTGGCCGGCCTCCAGGGCCCGGAACTCATGCAGCGGATGCTCCGGCACACTGAGCGCTTTGGCACCGAAATCGTCAACGATCACATCAATACCGTGGATCTGAGCAAGCGTCCTTTCCTGATCAAGGGTGACTCGGCCCAGTACAGCTGCGACGCTCTGATTATTGCCACCGGCGCCAGTGCGCGTTACCTGGGTCTGCCTTCTGAAGAAAAATACAAAGGCCGCGGGGTTTCAGCCTGCGCCACTTGCGATGGGTTTTTCTTCAAGGAGCAGCCGGTTGCAGTGGTTGGTGGCGGCAACACCGCTGTAGAGGAAGCCCTCTATCTCTCGAATATCGCGTCAAAAGTGACGGTGATTCACCGCCGCAACGCCTTCCGGGCGGAAAAAATTCTCTCCGCTCGCCTTGTGGCAAAGACGGAATCCGGGAATGTGGAGATCGAATGGGATCATGTGCTCGAAGAAGTCCTGGGTGACGAACAGGGTGTCACGGGCGTACGGATACGCAACGTCAAGACCGACGAAACACAGGACCTTCAGGTCAACGGGACCTTTATCGCCATCGGGCATACCCCGAATACGGAAATTTTCCAGAACCAGTTGGACATGGTTCACGGTTACATCACGGTTCGTGGTGGCCTCGATGGTTACGCGACCGCCACCACCGTGCCCGGCGTTTTTGCCGCTGGCGATGTGGCTGATCATGTGTACCGGCAAGCGGTGACTTCCGCCGGGGTCGGTTGCATGGCCGCCCTTGATGCGGAACGCTGGCTGGAAGAGCAATCGGGTGAAACAGCGACGCAGGGCGAGCCCCGTTATTGATGGACCATGATTGACGGGCCATGCAGGTCCGCTTCCACAGTTGTATCCAAGAACTGCCCGCCGACGCCTGGGCTTCGGTGAACGACTCGAGCTATCCCTTCCTGGCCTGGGATTTTCTCGCGGCCCTGGAACGACACTACTGTGTCCTGCCCGATTACGGTTGGCAGCCGCATCACGTGGCGTTGTATGAGGACGCCCGGCTCGTCAACGCGAGTCCTTTTTATATCAAGACCAACTCTCACGGCGAGTTCGTGTTTGACTGGGCCTGGGCGGACGCCTTTGTCCGCAATGGGCTTAGCTACTACCCCAAACTCGTGTGCGCGATCCCCTACACACCGGCTCCCGGTCCGCGTTTGCTGACAACTACCCACGCCATCGAAATTGTCGATGCCCAGATCCGGGAGACGCGACAGCAGGGTGCGTCTTCCTGTCATTGGCTGTTCATGGACGGCATTCCCGACCAGCAACTGCACGACCGGGGATTGCTGGAACGCAGGGACGTGCAGTTTCACTGGAACAATGACGGCTACGCAGAGTTCGCTGATTTTCTTGGCGCTCTCCAGCGACGATCGGCTAAAAATATCCGCAGAGAGCGCAAACAGCTCGCCGCGGACGGTTTCCATTTCCTGTGGAAGACCGGCGCCGAGCTAAGCGAGCAGGATCTTGACGCCGCCTTCCGGTTCTATGCCTTGACTTTTTCCCGAAAGGGCAATTTCGCGGTGCTCAACCGGGGTTTCTTCGCAGACCTCGCCCACAGCATGTCCGACCGGTTTCTGGTTTGCTTCGCAATCCACGCAGGCGCAGCGGTGGCCGCTGCGATATTTTTACGCGACGATCAGACCCTTTATGGACGCTATTGGGGTTGCGAGCGACACTACCCTTTCCTGCATTTCGAGACTTGCTATTACCAGGGCATCGAATACTGTATCCGTCATGGGCTGCGGTACTTTCAACCCGGTGCCCAGGGAGAGTTCAAGATGCGGCGCGGTTTCAGACCCGTCATTACCAGGTCCTGGCACTGGATCGCCGATCCGCGTTTTCGTGAGGCGATTCGCGATCACCTGCAACAGGAAACCCGGTTGATCGAAGAATACCGAAGTGAGTTGGATCGTCATTCTCCTTACAGGCAAAACTAATGCCTGCGCTGACCTGGTTGCCGCCCGATGAGGAAACGCCCTTCCCTCCGTTGGAAAAGGCTCTGGAACATCCCAACGGCTTGCTGGCCGCCGGCGGTACTTTGTCCAGCGCCCGGCTGTTGAGTGCCTACCCACGGGGGATCTTCCCCTGGTACACCCAGGGCCAGGTGATTCTGTGGTGGTCACCGGACCCGCGAATGGTCCTGTTTCCCGAAGAGCTGAAGATCCAGCGTTCAGTGGCCCGCAAACTACGGTCGCGGCATTTCCGTTTCAGCGCTGATCAGGCTTTTGCTGAGGTGGTGCGCGCCTGCGCCGCCCCACGCCCCGGCCAGGAGGACACCTGGATCACCACCGCCATGGAAAAGGCCTATGTCAGTCTGCACGAAATGGGTCACGCCCACTCCGTCGAAGTCTGGGCCGGCGAGGAACTCGTTGGTGGCCTCTACGGGGTGGCGATGGGCGATGTTTTTTTTGGGGAGTCCATGTTCAGCCGGGTTTCAGACGCTTCCAAAATGGCCCTGGCGCAGCTTTGCCGCTTCATGCAGCACCGGGGATCTGCTCTTATCGACTGTCAGGTCCACTCGGATCACCTGGAGCGTCTCGGCGCTCGGCAGATTCCCCGGTCCCGCTTCGTGGAGTTGCTCGACCGGTACTGCACGCAGGCCCCGCAGGCCTGGACGCTGGCCTCCGCTGATTCCGGGTCCGAATCCGGTTGACTCCCACCCGTTACATGGCAGAATGTCGCGTCTTTCACCTACGCCAAGCCCCGATTTCACCTACGATCAGGACTGAATGCCAAAAGAAGATCACATAGAAATGGAGGGCACGGTCACCGAGACCCTGCCCAATACCACGTTCCACGTAGAGTTGGAGAACGGCCACACCGTTATCGCTCACATCTCGGGCAAGATGCGCAAACACTACATTCGGATCCTCACGGGAGACAAGGTGCGGGTTCAACTGACGCCTTACGATCTGACCAAAGGCCGGATCGTCTACCGAATGCGATAGGAAAACTACCGGGTCAAGCCAGTTCGGCGGCCTGACCTTCGTAGGTCAAACGGAGTTCATTATCCTTGCAGGTCACGACGACCTGCCCCCCGTCCTGGAGACAACCGAACAGCAATTCTTCGGCCAGCGGCTTTTTGATGTGTTCCTGGATCACGCGGCGCATGGGCCTGGCGCCCATTTTTTCGTCGAATCCTTTCCTGGCCAGCCATTCCTTGGCCCCCAGGTCAACATCCAGGCTGACGTTTTTCTCTTCGAGTTGGGCTTCCAGTTCGATAAGGAACTTGTCCACCACCCGCAGGATGACCTCGGGGGGCAGCGATCCGAACTCAATCACCGCATCCAGCCGGTTGCGGAATTCCGGGCTGAACATCCGACGAATGACTTCGAGAACGTCAGTGCTGTGGTCCTGTTCCGCGAACCCGATGGACCGCCGGCTGCCTTCCTGGGCGCCCGCGTTGGTGGTCATGATCAGGATCACGCTGCGGAAATCCGCCTCGCGGCCGTTGGTGTCAGTGAGCACGCCGTGATCCATGATCTGAAGCAACAGGTTAAACACGTCCGGGTGCGCTTTCTCGACCTCATCGAGCAGCAGCACGGCATGTGGAGTTTTGATTACCGCCTCGGTCATCAACCCACCCTGGTCAAAGCCCACATAACCGGGAGGCGCACCCACCAGCCGGGACACGGAATGAGATTCCATGTACTCGGACATGTCGAAACGGATCAATTTGATGCCGATGGCCATGGCCAGTTGCCGTGTGACTTCCGTTTTGCCCACACCCGTGGGTCCCGCCATCAGAAAACAGCCAATGGGCTTTTCCGGAGCACCAAGACCGGAACGGGCCATCTTGATGGCCGATGCGAGCGATTCGATCGCGGCATCCTGACCGAATACCACGCGCTTGAGATGTGTTTCGAGTCGTTCCAGCACGTCTTTGTCGGAAGCCGAAACATGGTTAACCGGCACTCGCGCAATACGGGCGACAATTTCTTCGACCTCTTTGACGCCGATCGATTCAACGCGATCCTCTTGCACTTTGAGGCGCTCCCGGGCACCCGCCTCATCGATCACATCGATGGCCTTGTCCGGAAGAAAACGATCGTTGAGATGCTTGTCCGCAAGTTTTGCCGCCGCTTCCAGTGCTTCCAGTTCGTAAATCACACCGTGGTGGTCTTCGAAACGCGACTTGAGTCCCTTGAGGATCTCTACAGTTTCGCTGACAGTTGGTTCCCCGATATCGATTTTCTGGAAACGGCGCGACAAGGCCCTGTCCTTCTCGAACACGCCCCGGTATTCCTGGAACGTCGTTGAACCCATGCAACGAAGATCGCCGCTGGCCAGCACGGGTTTGATGAGATTGGCCGCATCCATCACGCCACCGGAGGCTGCACCGGCACCGATTACCGTGTGAATTTCGTCAATAAAAAGTATCGCGTCGTCCATGTTCTGGAGATCCTTGAGCACGCCTTTCAGCCTTTGCTCAAAATCACCGCGATACTTGGTGCCCGCGATCAATGAACCCAGATCCAACGAATAAATTGTGGCGCCCCGCAGCACCTCGGGCACCTCACCCTCGACGATCTTGCGTGCCAGCCCTTCCGCCATCGCGGTCTTGCCGACACCCGAGTCGCCGACAAACAGTGGGTTGTTCTTGCGCCGCCGGCACAGGATCTGGATGGTGCGTTCGATTTCCGCCTCGCGCCCGATCAGGGGATCGATCTTGCCTTCCCGGGCCAACTGGTTGATGTTGGTAGTGAAACTTTCCAGGGGAGTACGGGCGGGGGCCTCCGCTCCTTCGGTTTCACTGGCCGTCTGGGTATTTTGCCCATCATCGATGCGGCTTATGCCATGGGAGATGTAGTTGACAACATCCAGGCGCCGGATATTTTGTTTGTTCAGAAAATAGACCGCGTGCGAATCTTTTTCGCTGAACATCGCGACGATAACATTCGCGCCCGTGACCTCTTTTTTGTCCGAGGACTGCACGTGATACACCGCGCGTTGCAGCACACGCTGGAAACCGAGGGTCGGTTGTGTATCGCGAGGGTCGTTCGGGGACAGAACCGGCACGGTTTCTTCCAGGACATTGCGCAGATCCAGCGACAGCTGTTGGGATTCGGCGCCGCAACCTTCCAGTACTTCACGAGCCGACGGGTTGTCCAGTAACGCGAGCAATAGATGCTCGACCGTCATGAACTCATGCCGTTGGGCTCTGGCGTCCTTATACGCCTGGCTGACCGTCGCTTCGAGGTCTTTACTGAACATGTGCGTCTAACAATACCCTAAAAAACAGTTGCTTAGCCATATGACCGTCGGTTTTCCCGCAAGTTGCCTCACGTTTGTTCCATGGTGCACAGCAGCGGATGATGGTTCTGACGGGCGTAATCATTGACCAGCGATACCTTGGTTTCCGCGACATCGTAGGTGAACACGCCGCAAACGCCCTTACCACGGGTGTGCACGTGCAGCATGATCTGGGTCGCCTTTTCCCGATTCATGGCAAAAAAATGCTCCAGGATTTGAATCACGAACTCCATGGGCGTGAAGTCGTCGTTCAGGAGCACCACCCTGAACAGGGGCGGTTGCTTTATCTCCGGTCTGGCTTCGGCAAGCGCCAGGCCCTCTTCGGGCAGGTTTTCGAACTTCTCGGTCATTTCGGCTCGGTTTGGCGAATCCCGCATGATTATACTATGGGGCCTCGCGGTCTCAGACAGGCTGCACGCCCGTCCAGGCGCCCTTTGGCACGACCGGCGAAGCGCTTCGCCTTCGCCGCGGACCCGCTGCATCACCCCTGTCGCCCCCGGCAGACCTGAGTAGTATCTCAACCCCATGACACGACCATCTGACACCCGGGTCATCGTCGGCATGTCCGGCGGGGTGGACTCCTCCGTCGCGGCTCTGCTGCTCTCCCGACAGGGCTATGCGGTGGAAGGCCTTTTCATGAAGAACTGGGAGGATGACGATCGTGAAGGCGATTGTCCGGCGCTCATGGACGCCCTGGACGCCAGTGAGGTCTGCGAGATCCTCGGCATAGCGTTGCACACGAGCAATTTCGCGGCCGAATACTGGGATTGTGTGTTCGAGGAATTCCTGCGCGAATATGCGGCGGGCCGTACCCCCAATCCGGACATTCTCTGCAATCGCGAGATCAAATTTCGACGCTTCCTCGACCGCTCGAAGGAGTTGGGGGCCGGTTTCATGGCCACCGGCCACTATGTGCGACGTGTAAACGATGGCCGCTGGCGGCTTCTCAAGGGACGGGACGAGAACAAGGACCAGAGTTATTTCCTCTACACCCTGGGCCAGGAGCAACTGGAATTTTCCCTGTTCCCCCTGGGATCACTGCTCAAGGAGAACGTACGAGAACTCGCCCGGGAAGCAGGACTGCCGGTGCACGACAAGAAAGACAGCACCGGGATCTGCTTCATCGGCGAAAAGGATTTCCGCGAATTCCTGGCACGTTATCTTCCGGCCCAACCGGGGGAGATACGCGATCCGGACGGGCGGCTTCTGGGCCAACACCAGGGCCTCATGTTCCATACCCTGGGTCAGCGCCAGGGCCTGGGCATCGGCGGCACTGCCGGGAGTTCCGGAGATCCCTGGTACGTGGTGAACAAGGCCATGGAAGACAACACACTGGTGGTCGCCCAGGGGCACGATCATCCGCTGTTGTTTAGCGATTCGCTGGAGGCATCACAATTGCACTGGGTTTCTGGAACGGCTCCGGTTGCCGGCACACGGCTGACGGCCAAGACCCGCTACCGCCAGTCCGACCAGGACTGCCTGGTCACCGTGATGGAGAGTGGACGGTGCCAATTGCGCTTTGAACAAAAGCAGCGCGCCGTTACCCCGGGACAATCCGTGGTGCTGTACCAGGACGACGAGTGCCTGGGTGGTGGGGTGATCGAGCGCGCCTGGAGGCAATCCGCGGCCGCCTTGACACGCTGAAACCCCACAGCAGACTTCGAACGGACACGGAGCAGGCCACAGCGGGTATACTTTCCACCCCTTGTTTACACCTCAGAACGGCAAAGGAAGCTGATCATGAGCGATTCTTTCGGGACCCGGTCCACACTTTCAGTCAAGGCGAAGGAATACCAGTTTTTCAGCCTCGAAGTTCTCGGCAAGCGCTTTGATCTCACCCGATTGCCCTTTTCCCTGAAAATTCTGCTGGAGAACCTGCTCCGCCACGAGGACGGCAAGG
>SMWH01000014.1 GCA_004357005.1 Gammaproteobacteria bacterium | reverse complement strand
TGCGGTAATAACAATCCCAGTTACGGGCCGCTTTTCCGGTGCCGCCGTAAACGATGAGTTCCCCCGGCTTTTCGGCTACCGCCGGGTCCAGGTTGTTCATCAGCATGCGCATGGCGGCTTCCTGGTGCCATCCGAGACAACTGAGTTTGGTGCCATGAGGCGCGCGCACCAACGGCGGGTTGCTGGTCATGAGTCGTCCCGTTTGATGAACCTCGGGCGAGCGCTGGTGGATTGCTGGTCATGAGTCGTCCCGTTTGATGAACCTCGGGCGAGCGCTGGTGGATTGCTGGTCATGAGTCGTCGTGTGTATTATTGCCGGCCCCGGAGGACCCATGGCCCCAAAGAGGGCACAATGGATGGGAGTATAAATCAGGTCCGGCATGCTAGCATTCGCGCCGTTGCGCCAACGCAGACCGGGAAAGGCAATGATCGTATCGTTCTCACGCCGGAAAGCCTATGGATTGGGCGCGCTCGTGTGCGCCGGGATGCTGGGTTTTGCCTATCTCGCCCAGTACGGCTTCGGCCTGGAACCCTGTCCGCTGTGCATTTTCCAGCGCATGGTGTTCTTCGGCCTGGGGGTGGTCTTCCTGATCGGAACTATCCAGAACCCGGGGCGAACAGGCGCGCGAGTCTATGGCGTTGTGTTGACCCTGATTGCTCTCATCGGTGTCGGCATCGCCGGGCGTCATGTGTGGATTCAGCACCTGCCGCCGGACCAGGTGCCCGAGTGCGGGCCCGGTCTGGATTACATGTTGGATGTGTTCCCCCTGTCCGATGTCGTGCGCACTGTTCTGACCGGGTCCGGCGAGTGCGCAGAAATCGTCTGGGAGTTCCTGGGCCTGTCCATGCCCGCCTGGACGCTGGTCTGGTATGTCCTGCTGGCGTTCTGGGCCCTGTATTTTTCCTTTCGCTCAGACCAACGGCCACCGGCCCGAGGCTGAGGACACCGCTTCGATCCGGGGCCGCTGATCCACGCGGGCCATAGCAACCGCACCTTCCACCTTAGTATGTTTGGGTGGGGATATCTGGCACCATGCGGGTCTGCTTCTCTGAAAACGCGTAAATGACTGCAAGTGTCGACAAACTGAACCCCCGCGGCGACTGGCGCCCGGATTCCTGGCAGGACCGGCCTGCGGTGCAGCAACCGACCTACCCGGACCCGGACGCGCTCGTCCAGGTCCTGAGAAAACTCACGAGCCTGCCACCGCTGGTCACTTCCTGGGAAGTCAACGCGCTTCGTTCCCAGTTGGCACGCGCGGCTGCGGGAGACTACTTCGTATTGCAAGGCGGGGACTGCGCCGAGAGTTTCGACGAGTGTCAGTCATCGATTATTTCCAATCGGCTCAAGATACTGCTGCAGATGAGTCTGGTGCTCGTGCATGGACTCAAAAAGCGCGTCGTGCGTATCGGCCGCTTCGCGGGTCAATACGCCAAGCCACGGTCCACGGATACGGAAACCCGCGGTGACGTGTCATTACCCAGCTATCGCGGCGACAACATCAACAAGTCGGAATTCACGGCCGAGGCGCGTATCCCGGATCCGCAACTGCTTGCTTCAGGGCATGCCCACGCAGCCATGACCCTCAACTTCGTGCGCGCACTGGTGGACGGTGGTTTCGCCGACCTGCATCACCCGGAGTATTGGGACCTGGATTTCGTCAAACACTCGCCGCTCGCCGCCGAGTACCAGCGTATGGTCGCGTCCATCAGTGATTCGCTGAAATTCATGGAGACGCTGGCGGGCAGCAAGCTGGGTGAGATCGACCGGGTGAATTTTTATACCTCCCACGAAGCCTTGCACCTGCATTACGAACAGGCACAAACGCGCCAGGTTCCGCATCAGGCCGGCTGGTATAACCTGGCAACGCATTTCCCGTGGATCGGGATGCGAACGGCGGACGCCAAGGGCGCCCATGTGGAATACTGCCGCGGAATCCGTAACCCGGTGGGGATCAAGGTCGGTCCGGGCATGACCGCCGACTGGTTGCGTCAACTCGTGGAGATCCTGGATCCGGAGAATGAACCCGGGCGGCTGACCCTGATTCATCGTTTCGGTGCGGACGCGGTGGGTGATCATTTGCCCGCGCTGATTGATGCGGTGCGGGGCACTGGGCGTTGTGTATTGTGGATGTCGGATCCCATGCACGGTAATACCGAAACCACCCGCGACGGTTACAAGACGCGACGCTTTGACAATATCCTGCGGGAATTGACCACCTCTTTCGACGTCCATACCGATAACGGTTCACACCTGGGCGGCGTGCATTTTGAACTGACCGGAGAGGATGTCACCGAATGCATCGGTGGCGCGCGCGGTCTTGCCGAGGTGGACCTCAAGCGAGCCTACCGCTCCCAGGTGGATCCGCGTCTCAACTATGAGCAAGCCCTGGAGATGGCCATGCTCATCGTCCGCAAGAATCAGAACGGCAGCTAAACGGGACAGCTTCGGTTTTTCCGTCGAAATTTGGGAACTGTTCGCAATTCGGTGACAGTACACTTATCTCCATGCAGGTCCTTGGTGACTGCCAGCTACGCAGAGAGATAAGTGTGCTGTCACCGAATTTACTGCATGGAGATAAGTGTACTGTCACCGAATTAATGAGGGAACTGTCCCCCAAGTAACCCCGAATCAGTCGCCGGGATTCAGGGCCTCCAGCAATCCTTCGGTTTCCGCCGGGTTTCCGGCGCGTTTGTTCAGGACCGCCATCAGATCCGGCATCATGGTTTCGGCGATGACAGCATTGCCCTCCGGTGACAGGTGACAGAAGTCGGAATACAGCGGTGCTTTGATGTCGTCGAGGATGTCTGAGATATCGCGGAACTCCGGCGTCTCCCGGAGCATGGTCGAGGTGGCGATCTCACCGTTGGCGGCCAGATGCAGATCCCGGTGCGCTGTGAGAATGAAACCCTGGGCCCGGCTCTCGTGTTCGGTGAGTGAACGTTTCGTGAAAACGATGGGTTGCCAGTAAAAGAGCACATCGAAGCCCCACTCTTTCGCCAGCGCTTTCGCGATCCGGATGTTGGCCTCGTAAACGGAAACGATGTCTGCCGGCAGTGTGTCCGGGTAATCCGGGGCCGGTGCGCCGTTCAGCGCATGCACCAGTTTCCGTACGCCCTCCAGTTCGTCCAGGATCGCAACCAGCATCCTCACGCCCGAGCCGTGGGTCATGTTGAACTCCAGCCTGCGTTGCGATTCGTTCTGCGGCGTGCCGGCGGCGTGTTCCTGCAGGGCCGCGGTCACATCGTTGATGCCGTCATAAAACACCACAACGTCCGGGACGTTGCCCCGTTGCAGCTCGCGCATCAGCGCGATCAGGCTCTGGGTGAATACCCAGCCGCTTTCGCCGAAATTCAAGACCCGAACATCACGACCCTGTTGGCTAAGCACTTGCGCCAGTTTTGAAGGCAGCGTGTCGTCGTCACTCACGCCGGAACCCCACACTGTTGAACCCCCCATGACGAAAACCAGTGGCAACGGCTCCCCCAGGTGCGCTGTCCAGGTCTGGCGCAACCCTTGTTCATCGATGTTGAAGTACCCGTTCGTATAGGGTGCGCGGCGCCAGTGGACATAGGGCTTCCATCGCATGGTCTTGGTGCCCTTGTGTCCGCGCCGCAGACCCGGGGTGTCAGGGTTATCCTGGAATACTTCGGCCTCCCAGCCGTTGAACTTCCCTACGCCCGGCGAGATCCGGTAGGCATCTTCGGGTTTCGGGAGGGTATGGCGCAGTATCCCTTCCACAATTCCCAGCAGCAGGACCGTGATCAGGAAAATGAACCAGACGTCTTTGAGGATGCTAAAGAATCGGCTCAAACCTCAGTACCCCGCGGCGTGGCCGTCTTTGCGCGACTCGGAGGCGCCGTAATACACACCGTTGACTGAGTCTCTGAAAATCGCCTGGTAACCGCCGAAGGGGCCCTTGGTGATCTTGATGTTGTGACCCATGGCCTTGAGTTGCGCCAGCGTTTCATCGGAGTACCCGGATTCCAACTCCGTGGTCCCCGTGCCCTGCATGGAGTTGCCGGTGGTCGTCGATGAACCCGTGTGATGAATGCGTGGAGCGTCGCCGGCTTCCTGCAGGTTCATATCGAAGTCGATCATGTTGATGATGATCTGCGTGTGACCCTGGGGCTGCATGGCGCCGCCCATGACGCCGAAACTCATCAACGGTTTGCCGTCCTTCGTTACGAAAGCCGGGATGATCGTGTGGAAGGGGCGCTTGTGGGGAGCATAGCTGTTGAAATGACCTGGCTCGAGATTGAACAGCTCACCCCGGTCCTGGAAGATGAATCCCAGGCCGGTTGGCGCCATTCCCGAACCCATGCCGCGGTAGTTGCTCTGGATCAGTGACACCATGTTCCCTTCGCTGTCGGCCACCGTCATATAAATGGTGTCGCCGTCGGTCGGCGTACCCGGATCGTAGTGGGCTGAAGCCCTGGTTTCATTAATTAATTCTCGACGTTGGGCAGCGTATTCCTTGGAAACGAGCCAATCGACGGGGATGTCGTTGAAGTCCGGGTCCGCGTAGTACTTTGCCCGGTCCTCGAAGGCCAGCTTCTTTGCCTCTACCACGAGATGAACGTGTTCCGGGCTGCCAAAGCCGTGCCCGCGCAGGTCATAGCCCTCCAGAATGTTGAGCATTTGCAGCGCGGCGATACCCTGACCGTTGGGTGGCAACTCCCAGACATCCCAGCCGCGGTAATTCGTGGATACAGGTTCCACCCATTCGCTGGTGTGTTCCGCCAGGTCCCGCTCGGAGAGAAAACCTCCATTCTCTTTCATGTACTGGTCCATGATGCGGGCGAAGTCACCCTTGTAGAACACATCACGACCTTCGGCGCCGATACGCTCCAGGGTATTCGCCAGATTCGGGTTTTTCCAAATCTCACCCTTTGCCGGCGCGCGGCCGTCTATGGTGAACTGTTCGGTGAAGCCCGGGTACTTGCTGAGAATGGGAACCGAACGCCCCCAGTAGTAGGCGATCACTTCCGTGACTGGAAACCCTTCCCGGGCATAACGCACCGCAGGCGCGAGGATCTCGCTCATGGGGATGCTGCCGAAACGTTCATGCATCTCGAACCACCCGTCCACGGTGCCGGGCACGGAGACCGGCAGTGGTCCGTGGGAGGGAATA
>SMWH01000001.1 GCA_004357005.1 Gammaproteobacteria bacterium | reverse complement strand
TCTTCGTAGGAGCGCCTTTCCAGGCGCGATTCGTATTCAATCGGGTATTGAAAAGAACTCCCGCGCGGTGGCTGTGGTTTTGGCGGCGACTTCTTCGTCGGGTTTTCCCGTCGCATCGGCAACGGCCGCCAGCACGTGGGGCAGGATAGCGGGTTCGTTACGCCGCCCGGATGGTTGCGGATCGAAATCCCCAGGCAGATCCCGTGGCAACAGATAAGGCGCGTCGGTCTCTATCATCAGGCGGTTATCGGGGATATCGCCTATGAACTCGCGCAGGTGATGACCGCGGCGCTCATCACAGATCCATCCAGTTATTCCGATATGGAGATCCAGATCCAGAAAGTCCCACAGTTCCTCGCGTGTGCCGGTAAAGCAATGCACTACTCCACGGAGCATTGCATCACGATGTTCCTTGACGATGGCCAGGAAACGCTCGTGAGCATCACGCAAATGCATGAACACAGGCAATTGCGACTGCGCACCCAGTTCCAGTTGTTCGGCGAACACCCGCTCCTGCACGTCCCGGGGTGAAAAGTCCCGGAAGAAATCCAGCCCGGTTTCGCCGACCGCCAGGGTTTCCGGAGCTTCAGCGCACTCACCCAGCACGGACAAGGTGTCGGGAGTGACGTCTTTGGCGTGATGGGGATGCACCCCGGCGGTGGCGTATAGCGTGCCGGGCCAGCTTCGCGCCAGTTCCAGGGCCTGCAAACTCCCGGTTTCCGAGGCCCCGGTGACGATCATGGTCCTGACGCCGTTGGCCCGGGCGCGTTCGATGACCGCCTCCCGGTCAGCATCAAAGGCATCGTGGGTCAGGTTCGCCCCGATGTCGGTCAAAGGCCCGGTCATGGTCGCGGATTATATGCCTGCCGTGGGTTCAGGCAGGGTTCAGCAAGGCCGGCCATAATGGGGGTATGAAGCTGAGATTTCTCTTTTTCGCCGGGTTGATGCTGGCGGGGACCGCTGCTCAGGCCATCACCCCGGAGAACGGCTTGTGGTGGAACCGCTTCGAATCCGGCCGTGGCTATACCTTCGACCTGCAGGACAACATCCTGGGCGTCACGGTGTTTGTCTATGACGACTTCGGCAACCCGGTTTTTTACCAGGCCGTCGCGGAACTGGTCGACGATTTTCTCTTTATCGGTGAGCTGGCCCGTTTTTCCAACGGCCAGTGCATCACCTGCGACTACGTCCCGCCGGACGTGGAGCTGGGTTTTGCGGGCCCCATCGAGATCGAGTTCCTCAGCGACAGCACGGCGATTCTCACCTGGAAGGGTGGGACGATATTTATCGAACGCCAGCGTTTCGGCGTGCTGGAGGATGTGATCCTGCGCATGCTCGGCGAATGGCAGATCGTGATGGATTTTTCCGATGTGGTCGACGACCTGCCTTTTTTCGGTGACATCCTCCTGTTCGATGACACGGAAACAGTGCAGGGTGTGGATGAGGCCATCGGCTTCCGGCTTTATTCGCCCTACGCTTATCCTTCTGCGGCCACGGCCTTTTTGCCGGATACCGGCGAGCACATCATCATCGTCGCCGATACGGATACGGATAACCTGGCTTACTGGGTGTTCGTGGAAACCGACCGTCTTTGGGGCATCGTGGAATCCTATCCTCTTGGGAGTGATCCAAGCGGTTTCGGTTTTCCCGTGCAGGGTTTCCGCGCCGCCAGCGGTAGCTTTGTGATTACCGGTGAAGGTCCGCGCAAATCAAAGACAGGTTCTTCCGGGGGGCTGACGCCCTTTTTCACCCGGGACGGCAAGCCCTTAACGGCTACGCAAGGCCACGCCCGCGACATGAATCGTCTACGACCGCTGATCCGGACATTGGAATCCCTGATTCGTAACCAGCCGGGCCACTCCGAATAACGGCCGCTGGCAGGATTGCTTGCCAGCGGCCGCATGCGAGAGTTTCTTAATCGTCCGCGATTTTCACCATGATGTGGGCGTAAGGGGTGTCACCCCACATGACATATACCGGGTCGTTGGGATCACGAGACAGACCTTCGAGCATGGCGCGGTCGGGGACAACGATCATCAGATGCGGCCCCTCCTTTACCCAATCATCGGCTGATGTATCGGAGGCATACGGATCGCTGTTGCTGACACCGATAGCGGTCCCTTCACCGGCCAACATATAGGAGACACTGAACTTGTCGGGATTGAATTCCTGCTTGTTCATCATGGCGTCAATCAACGCATCCCAGATTGCTTCATTGCACATTGGGCCGATAATCTCCTGTTGCGGGTAACAGCTATAACTGTTGGAGCCCTCCCGCAGCACGGTTCCGTCGCTTGCCTTGATGGTGGCGTTGGCCGTGACGTGAGAAGGCCCGGCGCTTTCGGCGCTGGCAATCATGGCGTCCTTGTCGCCAGCGAGCACCAGGCCGCTTCCCAGCAAACCAAGACAAATGATCGAACGGATCGCTTTGCTAATCATTGGAACTTCCCTCGGATGGATGGATGGGACACACAGCAAACGTGCAGGGCCAGAGAGTATAGAGTATTAAGATATTTTCGAACAACCGGCGGTGACCGGCCGTTGTGTCGGTGACAGGTAACTACGCACCGGCTTGGGCCAGGCGCAACCCGCGTGGCAACACCCAGCGTTCCAGCAAACTGAAAGCCCCCTGCACCAGAAGCGCCAAGATGGCGGCGGGTACGGCGCCTTCGAGAATCAGCCCCATGTCATCGAGGCGGATGCCGGTGAGAATCGGTTGCCCGTAACCGCCGGCGCCGATGAGCGCACCCAGGGTGGCGGTGCCAACGTTAATGACCGCCGAGGTCTTGATGCCCGCCAGAATCGAACGTGTCGCCAGGGGCAGTTCCACCAGCCGCAGTTTGGCCGACGGTGGGAGACCAAGCGCTTCCGCCGACTCTTGCAGCTCAACAGGAATGTCGTGCAAGCCGGCGTAGGTGTTACGCACGATGGGCAGCAGGCTGTAGAGGAGCAGCGCGGCGATGGCGGGTGGGGCGCCGATGCCCAACAGGGGAATCATGAACACGAACATGGCCAGGGCAGGGATCGTTTGTACGATGGCCACGGTGCCCAGGACGAGGTGACCAAAATGCGGGCGGCGCGCCGCAAAAACACCCAGGGGAATGGCGATCAAAATGGCCAGTCCCAGAGAAATGCCCGTCAGGGTCAGGTGAGCGAGGGTGGTGCGGCGCAGGCGTTGGCTAAAGTTTTCCTGCTGCACGGCGCTGTCGAGTTGCAGAAAGTCCGCGGCCACGATGCTTTCACTCACCCGGTCGATCTTGACCCGGGCGTTCATGAGCACCATCTGGTCTTGGGTGATGGTGCCGGTGAGCGTGTTCAGGCGATGCACAAAGGCCGGGAACTGTTGGTCCAGTTCCTCGCGGTACAGGAACACCGCGTGATATTCGGGGAAATAGTTTTTGTCATCCTGCAAGGCGCGCAAACGGTAATAGGTTATCTCCGCATCCGTGGTGTAGAGGTCCATGACATCAATACCGGCGGACTCCAGTGCGCGGTAGGCGAGATCGTGATCCATTCCCACCACGCCGGTTTGTGGGAGGCCGTAATGGCTGCGCAGGGCCGGCCAGCCATCCGCCCGGTCCATGAACTCGTTGCTGAAACCAAAATTCAGGCCTGGATAACGCACCAGGTCAGAAACGGTCGAGATATTCAGTTCCCGCGCCCGCGTTTCGCGCATCCCCAGGGCGTAGGTGTTGTTGAATCCCAAAGGTCTCGTCATGCGGATGCCGCGGGTGGCCAGCAGACCCCGCAACACGACGTCATCCACGGTGCGTCCACCGGTATCCTGTGCCAGCAACTCCAGCGCCAGCGTCCCGGTGTAATCGGGGTAAACATGGATTTCACCATCGCGCAGGGCGTTGAACAGCACGCGACTGCCGCCGAGCTCGCGCAGGTGGGTGGCTTCTGCGCCTGCGTCTGTGGCCAGTGCCAGGGCAATCTCGCCGAGCACCACCGACTCGGTGAATTTTTTGGAACCGATAACGAGTACGTCCTGGGCCGCCGCCGGCGTGGCCGCGGTGATCAGCAGGAGCGCCAGAGCACCCACCAGTAGGCAAGGACGCTTCATGCGCCGAATCCCTCTGGCTGGCGCTGGGCGTTCACGAACTGTTCCACGAAGCGGCTGGCGGGCGATGTCACCAGATCCTCCAGGCTGCCGCGCTGTGCAATCTCCCCGTCGCGCATGAGCACGATGCTGTCGGCGAACCACGCAGCCTCCCCAAGGTCATGGGTGACCAGCACCACGGTCTTGTTGAGTTGCTCGAAGACATCTTTCAGTTCGTTTTGCAGATCGCGCCTGATCATGGGGTCCAGAGCGCCCAGTGGTTCGTCCAGCAGGAGCACGTCCGGGTTCAGCATCAGCGCGCGCATGAGACTCACCCGCTGACGCTGACCGCCGGACAACTCGGCGGGGTAACGATCCAGCGCATTGGCGGGGAAATCCGTCAGCGTGCGCAGCCCGTGGACGCGCGCGACCTGTACATCACCGGGCCAACCCAGAAAGCGCGCCATCAGGGTGATATTTTCCCGCGCCGTGAGGTGGGGAAACAAACCACCTTCCTGGATGACATAACCCATGCGCTGACGCAGGGCCCGGGCGTTGTCGGGTTGCACGGTCTGATCAGCGAAACGCACGGAGCCCGCGTCCGGATACAGCAGGCCCAGCATCAATTTGAGCAAGGTGGATTTGCCACAGCCACTCGGTCCGATCAGCACCGTGGTGGTGCCGGCGGGAATGCTGAGGTCCACACCCCTGATACAGGCCTGGTCCTGAAACGACATGCTGACTTGTTCAAGGACGAACATGGCCGGGCTATGTTAACAATGTAAGTGGGCAAATCACCCGATTGGGTGTCTGACTTTGCATGGAAAGGCCAAAAAGCGCTTGTGCGAAATGGTGCTGATGACCGTGCTGACGGCGCCGGGCATGACGCGGGTTCGTCATTTCCCTCGTACAACGGTTGGCTGGACGAAATCCGTCTGTCGGATTCCCAGCGTTATGGGAGAAGTCTTGGCCCGGCAGGACCATTCGCACCCGACGTGGCCACCGTGGCCCTGTACCATCTGGATGATGCCGTGTGGAACGTGATTGTCGACGACTCGGCGCACCCGGACGGGCCCAGCGACGGTGTTGGAAATTTCGGGGGCTCCCCGGCCGGGCCCGCCTGGTCGACGGAAACACCCTTTGGCTTCGACCCGGACTGGGTATTTGCCGATGGCTTTGAGTCGTAGAGCGCAACCAAATGCGCTCCGGCGGTGTCTAGAGAGTAAGCCCCAGAACCCAACAAGACAAAACACAGCGGGGATTCCCCATGAGCAGATCCACATCCGTGCTTTTCTGGATGGCCGTCTTCCTGGTGGCCGTAGGGCTGCTGGCGTTGACGGCGGTGCAACCCCTGAGCAACGCCTTCATGGCCAACCCGACTTTCAACGGGATTATTTTCGGCGTGTTGGTCGTCGGTATCCTGATCAACTTCCGACAGGTCCTGATACTCGAGCCGGAACGCAAATGGATCGAGCAATTCCGTCGTTCCGACCCGGAACGCCCCATCTCGGTCAAACCCCGTTTGCTCGCCCCCATGGCGCAGATGCTGTCCCGGCGTGAGCGCGGGGAACTCACACTGTCGCCGTTGTCCATGCGCACCGTGCTGGACAGCATCCGCATGCGCCTGGACGAGTCCAGGGATATTTCACGCTACATGACCGGCGTGCTGATCTTTCTCGGTTTGCTGGGCACCTTTTGGGGTTTGCTGATCACCGTTGGCGCGGTGGGCTCCGTCATCGACGGTCTGCAGATCGGCGCCGGCGAAGGCCCGGCGGTTTTCGAGAGTCTCAAGGCCGGCCTGCGTGAACCCCTGTCCGGTATGGGCACGGCGTTTTCGTCATCCCTGTTCGGGTTGGCCGGCGCGCTGGTGCTGGGGTTTCTGGATCTGCAGGCCACCCATGCCCAGAACCGTTTTTTCAACGAACTCGAAGAATGGCTGTCCGGCGCAACGCGGCTTTCCAGCGGCGCGCTGCCGGGGGACGGGGAGGTAGGCGTGCCGGCCTACATCCAGGCCTTGCTGGAGCATACCGCCGACAACATCGAACAGTTCCAGAAAGGGCTGGTACGGGACCAGGAACAACGCAAGCTGGGTGATCAGCGCCTGGTCGCGGTCGCCGACCAGCTGGGCAAACTCACGGACCAGTTCCGAAGTGAAGCGATGGACCGGGACAAACTGATCCGGGAGTTCCACAGTGAATTGCGGTTGTTGAACAAGTCCCTGGCAAAGAAATAGATCATGTTCTTGCTGAGTCGCACACGGCGTCCGCTGGATATCTGGCCGGGGTTTGTCGACGCGCTGGCGGCGTTGCTCATGGTGGTTATTTTCGTTTTGTTGATCTTCACCATGAGCCACTTCTTCCTGAGCGATGCGCTCACCGGGCGTGATCGGGCGCTGGAGCAGCTCAACATCCAGATCGCGGAACTTTCCGATCTTCTTTCCATGGAACAGTCCCGGAAGGAAGAGCTGGAGAGTGAACTGGGTGTGTTGCGAGTTACCCTTGCCGGCCTGGAGGTCGAACGCGAGGAGCTCAATACCACTTTGGCGGCCGCGCGATCCCGGCGCGACGATCTGGAAGGTCTTTTGACCGAAGCTCGTGACCGGCGCAAGGATGATCTGGCGCGGTTCAACATGGCGCTG
>SMWH01000013.1 GCA_004357005.1 Gammaproteobacteria bacterium | reverse complement strand
GTTGCCTGGTACTGGCACTTTGTGGACGTGGTCTGGATGTGCCTTTTTGTATTCGTCTATGTGCTGTAAGTGCAGATCATTGCGCTCTTATGCGATGACGCCGGGACAGATGAGTATGGGAAGCTCAGCATTCGCGGCGTCCTTAACGAACTGCAGGCTTCCGATTTTCCGGCCCGACAGGAGCGGCTGGTCCTGGTCGTGGTGGTGGAATGGGACGGCGCGGAACACGGCCGTATCCCGTTCCGGATCGATCTGCTCGGTCCGGACGATGATCCTGTGTTTACTGTGGACGGTCACACCGACGTGAAGCAGGCGTCAGAGCCGGGGGCTCCGGCAAAAACACAAATGATCATGCCGCTCGAAAACGTGTTGTTCGTGCGGCCCGGACGCTATCGAGTCCGGCTGACCTTCGGAGAACAGGCGCATGAGGGACCATCGCTGTACCTGAAAAAGGTTGAAGCGGCCGGCTGACCGGGTCGCCATGACAAGAAAAACGCAGAAAAAAGAATAAGGAACTGCCATGTCCGTTTCGGTTCGCGAAGCTCTGGGCGCATTCAAACCTGCGGCAATCGCCGTGGGCATCGCTCTGGCCGCGTACATCGCCGGCTGGGTCGCCTACGAGGTCTTTTTCCCCGGAACCGCGCCGGTGCAGCCCATCGAGTTCAGCCACGTCATCCACGCCGGCGACTACCAGATCGATTGTCAGTACTGTCACATCTACGCCGCCCGATCCACGACCGCCGGGGTCCCCGCGGTGGAGAAGTGCATGGGCTGCCACAAAGTCATCGCCACGGACAAACCCGAGATCCAGAAACTCACAGACTACTGGAATAGCCGACAGGCGATTCCCTGGATCAAGGTGCACGACCTGGCGGATTTTGTTTATTTCCCCCACAAGCGTCATGTGCAGGCCGAGGTGGCGTGTCAGACCTGCCACGGCGAAGTTCAGACCATGGCGCGTATCGAACGCGTGGCGCCCCTGTCCATGAAATGGTGTGTGGGTTGTCATGAGGAACGTGAAGTGGAAAACGGCCGCGATTGCTGGACCTGTCACAAATAGTACGCCCCTGGTATTAAAGACTATGGCAAGAAAGAAAAACCCCGGTAGCAAGCTCAGTCGCCGCGAATTCCTGGCGCTGGTCGGAACCGGCACGTCCGTCATGGCGGGTGCGGGATTCCTGACCGCCAAGTTCTCCCGGCGCCCGGTGGAGCAACTCATCCCGTATGTAGTCCCGCCGGAAGACTACATCCCGGGTGTGGCGGCGTACTACAACACCGTATGCAATCTCTGCCCCGCGGGCTGCGGCATTACCGTGCGCATTCGGGAAGGCCGCGCCAAGAAAATCGAGGGCAACCCCGCGCACCCCGTCAGTCAGGGTGGGACCTGCGCGCTGGGACAGTCGGGTTTGCAGGTGCTGTACAACCCGGATCGTCTGCAGACCCCGGTCACGCGCCGCGGCGAACGCGGCACAGGAGACTTCCACACCGTTGGCTGGAACAGCGCGCTTACGACGGTGGCCAGTCATCTGGATAAATTGCGTCTCGCCAATCGCGGCGCCGGCGTGGGGCTGCTCACCGGGGATATCCGGGGCCACCTCGATGATCTGCTGATCCAGTTCCTCGGACTGATGGGTTCCGGGCGTTATCTGCAGTATGCCTTCACCAACCCGACCAACCTCTACAGCGCCAACGCCGCCAGCTTTGACACGGCGCAACTGCCTTACTACGACATCGCCAACAGCGATTTCTTGTTGAGCTTCGGGGCGGACTTTCTCGGCATGTGGGTGTCTCCCGTCAGCTACAGCCGGGCCTACGGAGACTTCCGCCAGGGCCGGCGCGAGGGCGAGGACAAGGGCCCACGGCGGCAGCGAGGTCAGCTCGTTCAAATTGAGCCGCGCATGTCCCTCACCGGGGCCAACGCGGACATCTGGGTGCCGGCGGTGCCCGGTACCGAGGGTGCGCTGGCGCTGGGAATTGCGCACATCATCGCCGGCGGGGCTGGCCGTTTCGCTGCCGCATTGGCTGAGTTCGATCCGCCGCGGGTCGCGGAGATCAGCGGGGTGGAAGCCTCGACCATCGAGCGGCTGGCACGATCGTTCGGGGATGCGAAAGCGCCTTTGGCCATAGGTGGTGGAGGGGCCGCCGCTGGCACCAACGGTGTGCCCAATCTCGTTGCGATCAACCTGCTGAATCACCTGGCGGGCAACATCGGCCGGGAAGGCGGTGTGGTGTTCAACCCGAAACCGGCTTTCGGCCGTACCGGCATGCAGCGCCACGGCAGTTATCTGGATCTGCTGGCTTTCGTGGAAGAGATCGCCGACGTTGACGACGGTGTTCTGATCATTGCGGGTACCAACCCGCTTTATGATTTCCCCGGAGACGAACGTCTGGTTCGCGCGTTGCAGCGAATTCCGCTGGTGGTGGGCTTGAGCAGTTTCATGGACGAGACGATGCAATACGCTGATATCGTCTTGCCGGTGAACAGTTATCTGGAGGGCTGGGGTGACGACGCCCCCGAACCTGGTGTGGGCATGCGTGTCGCATCCATCTCGCAGCCGGTGGTGGCGCCGCTCTACGACACCATGGACGTGGGTGACGTCTTTATCAGGCTGGCCCAACGCATGGACAGGGACATGCAACGCGCCATGCCGTGGCCGGATTTTCATGCTTACCTGCGCAATGCCTGGCGACGCATGTACGACAAACGTCGTGACAAATTGGACTACGTGGATTTCGATGCGTTCTGGACAGCGGTGCTGGAAGCGGGCGTGTGGGGCGAAACGAGACGAGCCAGCCAGCGAAACGAGTTCCATGCGCAGGTGGATTACGAGCCACCCGTTCATGCCGGCAACGACGTGGACTACCCGTGGTACTTCCAGCCTTTCGTGAGCCAGGGGTTTTTCGACGGTCGCGGCGCCAACTTGCCCTGGCAGCAGGAACTGCCCGATCCCATGACCAGCATCGTGTACGGCTCATGGATCGAACTGAACCCGCGTACCGCCAATGAGCTTGGCGTGGACGAGGGGGATATTCTCGAAGTGAGTTCGCCTGCCGGATCGCTGCGCGCGCCGGTGTGGATCACCCAGGGTATCCGTCCGGACACGGTGGCGATGCCCATCGGCCAGGGGCACACCAGCTTCGGACGCTATGCCACCGGTCGTGGCGCCAATCCCCTGAGCATCCTCAGTGCGCAAGTGGATTCGCGCACCGGCGCGTTCGCCTGGGGCGCCACGCGGGTGAACCTGACGCCGACCGGCGAACGCATTCGCTTCGTCAAGACGGGTGGCTGGAGTCGCACCCTGGACCGTCAGATCCTCGGTCCAAGGTCGGGTGAGACGCAGGAAGGCGGCGATCATGGGTGAGTGGCAACGAATGCGTAGTGGAGAACGAAAATGAGCCTGATCAAAGACCTGTTCACAAACTGGAGTGTTTGGCGCAGACCCGGTTACTTCGAGAGCTTCGATTACAGCTGGGGCATGGTGATCGATCTGGATCGTTGCACCGGCTGCGAAGCCTGCGTGGTGGCCTGCACCGCGGAAAACAACCTGCCCATCGTGGGCGAGAAGCGTTTCAGCGAGAACCGGGAGATCAAATGGATCCGGATCGAGCGTTACTGGTCCGGCGAGTACCCGAACGCGAAGCTGAGCTTCATTCCCATGCTGTGCCAGCACTGCGACCAGGCCCCGTGCGAGATCGCCTGCCCGGTCAGTGCCACTTATCACAACCAGGACGGTCTCAACACGCAGATCTACAACCGCTGCATCGGCACCCGTACCTGCGCGGTGTATTGCCCTTATGAGGTGCGTTTTTTCAACTGGTTCAGCTATACCTGGGACGCGCCCCTGGAACAGCAACTGAACCCGGATGTTACCGTGCGGGAGAAGGGCGTGATGGAGAAGTGCACCTTTTGCATCCAGCGCATCCGGGAAGCCAAGGACCACGCCAAGGATGACGGCCGTCGCCGGCTGCGTGAAGGCGATATCCAGCCCGCCTGCGCCCAGGCTTGCCCGACGAAAGCCATCGTGTTCGGCGACCGCAACGACCCGGACAGCCAGGTAGCGCAGATGGCATCGGATGCGCGGGGCTATACGGTGCTCAAGGAGCTCAACACTTCCCCGTCCATCGTTTATCTGCGCAGAGTTGACCAAGAGCATGTCTGAACGCGGGCAACCAAGCTACCAGGAGGTCAACGACGCGGTACTGCCGACGATGACGACCTTTACCTGGCGCTACTGGACGGCGCTGAGTATTTCGGTGACGGTGATGATCTTCGGTTTCTTCGCCCCCTGGTGGTACCAGTTGTTCGTGGGTGTGGGCGCCGCGGGCATGAGCCGGGCGGCCTACTGGGGCACGTATCTGGGTAACTTTATTTTCTGGATCGGTTTGAGTCACTCGGGCACGCTGCTGTCGGCGGTGCTGCACATCACACAGAGCGACTGGCGCAAGTCCATCTACCGCTCCGCCGAGGCCATGACCCTGTTCTCGCTCATAACCGCGGCGTTCTACGTGATGGTCCATCTGGGCAGACTATGGTTCGTACACTGGACAGTTCCCATTCCCAATGTCATGGGCCTGTGGCCGAATTTCCGGTCGCCTTTGATGTTCGATGTGATGGCCATTACCACTTATCTGACGGCCAGTTCGATTTTTATTTACATGGGCTCGGTCCCTGATTTCGCCACGGTACGCGACAACGCTACCGGTCTGCGCAGGAAAATCTACGCCATCATGTGTTTCGGTTGGCGGGGCACCGACCGGGAGTGGCACCGGCTGGGTTGGGCCTATACCTTCTTCGCCGTCTTGGTGATTCCCCTGGCGGTATCCGTGCACTCCATCGTGTCCTGGGACTTCGCCCTGTCTATCGTGCCTGGTCTGCACCATACGATTTTTGCTCCGTATTTCGTATGTGGCGCGATCTTTTCGGGCACCGCGGGGATCGTGACGGTGATGTATTTCCTGAGGAAGTATTTTCATTTCGAGCGTTACATCACCGAGAAGCATTTCAACAATCTGGGCAAGCTGTTGCTGTTGTTGTCGTTGATCTGGAGCTACATCAACATGCTGGAACTGTTCACCGGCTGGTTCAGCGGCAGCTCGTTCGAGATCGAGGCGCTGCGCTTCAAGCTGTTCGGCTTCTACGCGCCGCTGTTCTGGGAGATGATTGCCTTCTGCGCCTTCCTGCCGCTGGTGCTGTTCTCGGAAAAGATTCGCACGAACTTCAGGCTAATGTTGTGGATCTCCATCGCCATCAACATCGGCATGTTCACCGAACGCTTCCTGATCGTGGCCACCACCCAGCCGCGCAAGTTCCTGCCGGATGCGTTCAGCTTCTACATGCCAAGCCTCGTGGAGATCGCCATTACCATCGGATCCTTCGCGGTGTTTACCACACTGTTCCTGGTCTTCGTGAAGGTATTCCCGAGCATGTCCATGTATGAGGTCAAGGAGACACTCAATCTGCCGACCCGCAAGGGGGCACGCACATGAGTGCCAACATCATCGGTGTTTATCAATACGCTGACGATCTGCTCGACGCCGCCGGCAGGCTCAAGGCGTCGGGTTTTGACGAGATCGAACTCATGTCGCCGATCCCCTTGCACGGTGTCGAAAAAGTTCTGGGTCCGAAAAAATCCGTTCTGCGCCGTTTTGCACTGTTCGGCGCTATCGTCGGCGGCGTGGGCGGTTTCCTGATGGCCGCCCTGTCGGCGATTGTGTTCATTCTGCCCACCAGCGGCCGGCCGATCGTGCCGTGGCCGCCGTTTCTGATCATCACCTTCGAAACCACCATTCTGCTGGGCACTTTGGCCACGCTGATCGGGTTTTTCTTCAGTGCCAACCTGCCGGCCTGGAAGGATCGCCCCTATTTGCCGGCGTTCAGCGACAACCGCTTCGGCGTGCACGTGGGTTGCGACGAGGACGCCGCAGAAAAGGTGGAAAAGATCATGCTTGATGCCGGCGCCGAGAAGGTCGAGAGGGTAAAAACATGAGAATCGTCTGTGCGCTTGCGATGGTTGCGCTTGTGGCCAGCGTCAACGTCATGGCGTTGCCCTGGGACAAGGACATGGTGGATCAGCCGCCGGTCAAGGCTACCGAGGACAAGATCGCCTCCGCTGATGCATCCATTCCCACCGTGGGGGGCGAGTATCTGACCGCGCCGGTCGGCGTGCTGGGTCTGATCCAGGGCCGCACGGCGGCGGGAGCCATGCTGGAGAACCCGGTTCCCGTTACCGGGGAAACCCTGCTGGCAGGTCAGAGGCTCTACGAGATCAACTGCGTGCCCTGCCATGGCGAGACCGGGCTCGGGGACGGGTTGGTGGGTCAGAAGTTCCTGCCGCCACCGGTGGACCTCACCGTGGCCTACGTGCAGAGCCAGCCCGACGGGCAGATTTTTTACACGCTTACTTATGGCAGCGTGGTGATGCCTTATTACCGGGATGCGCTGACCATCGAGCAGCGCTGGTATGTGATCAACTATTTGAAAGAGGTGCTGGGGCGCCATGAGTAAAACCGATTTCGGGCCCGATGTGGCCGGGACGATGAAGGGGTACCGGCCGGTGTTGCTGGCCAGCGGCGCCGTGGCGTTGATCGGGCTGGGTTGGGTTGCGATGTTCTGGAACGAGATGACCGCGACTGACTGGGGCGTGTTTACCGCCGTGTGGATGTTCCTGACCGGCATTACGCAGTTCGGCGTGGTGTTTTCCGCGACCATGCGCATCTGCGAGGCGGAATGGGCGCGTCCCTACCAACGCATCGCCGAACTCGCCACGCTGGCTTTCGCACCCATCGCGATCCTCGGTTTCGCGCTCATTTATTTCGGTGGCCGGGACGAACTGCTGTATTGGACGCACGCGGGCGAGGGCGTGCACCTGAGTCCGTGGCTGAACGACAAGTTTCTGTTCTGGCGGAACCTGCTGGCCATGCTGCTGTTCTACGCGGTCGCCAACTGGTATTTCGTCAGCGGTCTGCTCCCGGACGTGGAGCCGTCCATGGCGGAATCGGGACCGGCCTGGCGGCGCGCGCTGTACCGCCGGCTGGTCAAGCGTAAGCAGGGCCGTGACATGGAACGCGTCGAGGCGCAACTCTGGCGGATCCCCACCATCGTGCCCGTGGTCTTCATTCTCAACCAGACCTTTATCGCCTGGGATTTCGGGATGATGCTGTGGCCCCACTATCACAGCACTGTCTATCCCATGTACTCCGTCGTCGGCAACATTTTCGGCGGCACCGCTTTGATCATCCTGTTGGGCGGGCTCGTCGCGGGGATGGGGGACCTGGGCCGGTATTTCACCGTCGAGCGTCGCCGCTCGCTGGGCGCCATGGCCACGGGTTTCACGCTGCTGTGGATGTACTTTTTCTGGTCCCAGTTCTTCGTGACCTGGTACGGCAACCTGCCCAATGAGATGGCGCCCATCTGGGCCAAGATGTACGGTCACTACCAGCCGCTTTTCTGGGCCATGATGGCGTGCGTGTTCTTTATCCCGCTGGGGACGCTGATTTTTGCTGTCGTCAAACGCACTTTCTGGATGCTGGGGGCGTTGGCGGTCATCATGCTTTTCGGAACCTGGCTCAATCGCTACCTGATGATCATGCCGTCGGTGTCAGAGGATCACCTGCAGTTCTCGGCGCTCACTGAAATCATCATCGGCGGTGGGTTCGTCGCCGGGTTCGTGTTCATGTTATTGCTGGTCTATCAGACGTTCCCGCTGATCTCCCGATGGGAAATGGACATGAAGGATTACCGCCCCGACCTGGCCGACCGCCCCCATCTCTGGTGACTCCTTTCCCGGGACGGGCGATGCCCCTGTCCCGGCCCAGCCGCGACTCCGCCGCGCAGGAGCGGCTTTCCAGCCGCGATTC